>NZ_DASSTI010000103.1:0-54280 GCF_035708005.1 Segeticoccus sp.
CAGGTCGGCACCGACGAGCTTCTCCCGGAAGCCGACGAGGTCCAGGACCAGGTCGATGCCCGGGCGCAACCGGGCCCCCAGGACGGCCAGGGCGGCATAGCCGACGCCACCGGCGGCACCGGCGCCCGGCTCCTCCCGCACGTCAGCACCGGTCGTGGCGGTCACCACGTCGGCCAAATGCGCCAGGTGGGCGTCCAGTGCCGCCACGTCGGCAGCACTGGCGCCCTTCTGCGGCCCGTAGACCGCGGCGGCACCGCGGGGGCCGGTGAGCGGGTTGTCCACGTCACAGGCGACGGTGACCGTCACCTCCCCCATGCGCGCACGAAGGGGTGCCAGGTCGAGCCCGGCCAGGCCACCGAGCGACCCGCCGCCGTCGGCCAAGGGCGCCCCGGCGGCATCGAGCAACCGGGCGCCGAGCGCCGTCAGCATGCCCGCCCCTCCGTCGGTGCTCGCGCTGCCACCGATACCGAGGACCAGCCGCCTGCACCCCGCGTCGATGGCAGCCGCCATGACCTCCCCGAGCCCGCGGCTCGTGGCCGTGAGCGGCTCCTGGCGTCCCCCGGGCAGCCGCACCAGCCCCGAGACGTCCGCCATCTCGATGACCGCCAGGTCGCCGGCCCGGGCATAGGTCGTCCGCACCGGCTCCCCCGTCGGACCGGCCGCCCGGACCGAGACGGGCTCGTAGCCCGCGGCCAGCGCGGCCGCCACCGTGCCGTCCCCACCATCGGCGACCGGCACGGCGACGACGTCCGCGGCCACCACCCGGCGCAGCCCGCTGCCCACCGCGGCGGCGACCTGCTCCGCAGTCAGCGAGCCCTTGAACTTGTCCGGGGCGACCACAACGGTCACGGAGTCCTCCTGGTGGCTGGGCTTGGGCCGTTGAGCTCGTGCCGCGTGTGCAGCCGGAACGATGGGTCCAACGAGCCGCCCACGGGTGGGGCAGTTGCGTGGCTGTCTTGAGGGATGCGCCGGGACAGCGTCACCCGCCATTTACGACGTGGTTGGGCACGCCGCCGTTGGCAACAGCAATGGCATTGTTGGCGCAGACTTGGGCCATCTTGCTGCGAGTTGTGCGCGTTGCACTGCCCAGGTGCGGCAGGAGCACGGTGTTGGTGAGATCCGTCAGGCCCTCAGCGACGGCCGGTTCGTCTTCGTAGACGTCGAGGGCTGCGCCAGCAATGCTGCCTGCCTTTAGAGCGTCAACCAGCGCCTGTTCGTCAACAACGGCGCCCCGCGCCGTGTTGATGAGGTAGGCGGAAGGCTTCATCAGCTTGAGTGCCTGCTCGTCCACCAGGTGATGAGTTTCATGCGTGTGCGGTACGTGCAAGGACAGGTAGTCACTGTGCCCCAGCAGCTCCTCCCATGGCACGAAGGACACCAGTCGGGACCCGTCGTGTGGCCCCCCTGCCGAGGGAGGCGTCCGGGTCGTGCAGAGCACCTTCATGTCGAAGGCGAGGGCGCGACGGGCGACTGCCTGGGCGATTCGTCCGAAGCCCACCAGTCCGAGTGTGGCTCCCGTGACGTCCGATCCCAACAGGAGGTCCGGCTTCCAGCCGCGGTATCGCCCGGATCTCAGGAAGTCGTCACCCTCGACGCATCGGCGGGCGACTGCGAGGAGGAGCAGCATGGTCAGATCGGCGGTGGCTGTGGTCAGGACACCCGGTGTGTTGCAGACGATGATTCCGTGGCGAGTTGCAGCGTCGACGTCCACGTTGTCGAAGCCTACGGAGTAGTTGGAGATCCCGCGGATGGAGGCCACCGACAGTAGGTCCTCATCGAACTGGTCACGCAACTGGGCAACGACGACGTCATACTTGCCCGAAGCGCACCCTTCTTTCAGCTGCTGGGGACTGTAGCCATCCGGCAGGACGTGCACCTCGCCGGCCTGGGCGAGCAAGTCCATGCCGGAATCGGGTATGGCGGTGGTCACAAGAAACCGTGGTGGCGTCATGCGGCGTCTCTCACAAGCGCTGGCAACTTCATTTCCGTTCCGTTCGGCTAGCTGGCCACCAACATGTCAGGTAGCGCCTCTGCGACCGTTGTGAGATGCCTGTCGGGCACCAAACGAGCGACGTCCTCACTGGTGAACCCTCCGGGGTAGGTTGCGAGGTCGCGTTCGTTGCTGTCCGACGGCTTCGCGACCGCCCCGGTTGCCTTGGCGACCAAAGTGGCGAGCACCTCTTGGCCGACGAACTCCACCACCAGGTCGCAGGTCTCCGGCGGTACTTGCACTGAGCCGAGCGCGGCTAGTGCCGCGGCCAGATCGGCGATGTGGATCAGCGGCACCTTGCCGTGGGGAGCGTAACTGACAAGGCCGTCCCGGCGCGCCTGAAGGATCATGTTGTCCAGGGTGTCCAGTGTCTGTCTGCCGCGGCCGTAGACGGATCCGATGCGCGCCGACGTGTGCAGAATATCTACCCCCATCTGTGCGCGCAACGCCGCTTCGCCGAAGCGCTTGGAGGCGCCGTATACGGTCAACGGCTCCGGGCAGTTGGGTGAACCGCCATCGAAGCCGCTGACGCTTGAGGCATACACCACGCGGCTGGCGCCGGACTCTCTGGCAGCCTCGAAGACGTTGACCGTCCCCCCGCAGTTGACTGCGGCGACCAAGCCTGGGTCGGACGGGGCCACCATGGGCCCGGAGATGCCGGCGAGGTGGAACACGACGTCCGGGCGCACGTTTCGCATGCATTCGTGCACGGCTTCGGCATCCCGGACATCTACCTCGTGGCCCCGTAGGGCAAGAGGCTGCACGTCCCAGCCGAGCTCGCCGAGCTGAGCTGTCAGATGGCCTCCAATGAACCCTGTCGATCCGGTGATCAGTGCCTTCAATGGAAGACCCCTAACGTCTGTGTGCTTGGCAGCTGAGCTTGGGCATTCAGAGCATCACGTCCCCACCGGATGGGCACAGTGTCTGCCCGACGTAGAACTCGCCATCGACGCTGGCCAGCATGAGCACTGTGCCCGCGATCTCGGGGGGCGTGCCCAGGCGTCCTATGGGCATCTCCATCAATTTGCGCTCAATGAATTCCTCGCCGCACGCGCGAAGGACCGGGCTGTCCACGGGGCCTGGCGCGACGGTATTGACGAAGACGTTCGCGGCGATTGCCTCTCGGGCGAAGGCTCGGGTGAAGCCAAGGGTGCCGGCCTTGGCCGCGCAGTAGTGTGCCAGGTTCGCAGCGCCCTTGTAGGCTAGTTGTGATGAGATGTTGATGATCTTGCCGGATCTCTGACGCTGCATCCGCAGGAACCCTTCCTTGCAGCAATAGAATGTTCCGGTTAGGTGCACGTTCAGCATGTTGTTCCAGTTCGAGCTCGTCATGGCCTCGACCGGCTCGGACTGCTCATACCCAGCGGCGTTGACCAGGACGTCCAAGCGGCCGTACTGCTTGTCAACGGACGCAAAGCCCTGAGCGACCGACTCTTCGCTGCCGACGTTCATGTCGACCGGGAAGTGTTCGCTTGTCCCGGTTCGCGAGGTGGCGTCCAAGTCGGCGAGTACGACCTTGGCGCCGTTTGACGACAGCGTGTCAGCGATGGCCGCGCCCAAGACACCGCAGCCGCCGGTGACCATGGCCACCTTCCCTTCAAGCCTGGCTGTGTTCACGCCGACTTCACCCCTTCTTCCTCTCTCGAACGGATTTCTTTGTCGATGTCTTCTGCCTTCCAGCACGCCCACTGGTGATCGGAACCGCCCAGTAGGCGCTGCTCCTCCGCCCAGCATCGGGCCTCAGCGAAGGGGCATCTGCCGGCCAGCGGGCAGCCCTTGGGCCGATCTGTCGGGGACGGTATCTCGCCGGCGAGCTTCACGGACTCTTCGCGCAGCGATGCTGCGACCAATGCTCGGGCATACGGGTGCATTGGGTGTGAGAACACTCGTGACTTGTCTCCCTGCTCGACCACGTCACCCAGGTACATCACGTAGATGGTGTCGGCGAGGTGTTGGATGAAGGGCAAGTCGTGGGAGATGAGAAGAAGCGAGATCCCCGAGTTGCGCGCCAACGTGCGAAGTGCGCCGGCCATGAGGCGGCGCGAACGCAGGTCCAGTCCCGATGTGGGCTCGTCGGCTACGATGACCCGCGCCCCGGCCACTACTGCCCTGACCAGGTTGATGACCTTTTGATAGCCGGGCGAGAGGTCGCTTGGATGTTGGTCCAAGATGTCGGTGCGCATGCCCATCGACTCAACGGCGTCAGCGATGTCTTGTTCGCTGGCCCCGGAAGCGGCTGCGGCTTCTCGCAGGGATTCGCCGATCGTCCATCGCGGATCCAAGGACTCGAAAGCGTCCTGGAAGGCCATCTGTACCTTCGGGACGGATCTCGTCCGCCTGCTCCAGGTCAGCGGCTCGCCCAGCACCGTCACGGAGCCACTGGTCGGCCGCAGGTATCCGGACAGGCAGTATCCGAGGGTGCTCTTCCCGGAACCGCTCTCTCCCACGATGCCGACGACAGAGCCTTCTGTCACGGTCAGGGAGACGTCGTTCACGGCGACCAGCGGTCGAGTACTTCCCGCCACTGAAAATTCGCGCCGCAGCCCAGTTACCTCCAATGATGGGTAGTCACGCTGACTGTTCACAGTCGATCCCTTCAGGAAGGTCTTCAAGAGACACGAGCGCCACGTACTCTCGCCATAGATCAGGCACTTCGCCCGAGGAGCGTGCGCAGCCCTCCGCGAACATGTACACCACATCCGAGACGTGCTCCACCAGCAGCGGATCGTGGCTTGCGAAAACGACGACTCTGTCTGCCTCGAGTGCGGTGCTCCTCACCAAGCTGGCAATTTGCATTTCCAGTGTCGCGTCAAGCCCCACGAGTGCGTCGTCAAGCACGACGAGTCGCGCGTCGGTCAGCAGGGCAGCTGCGATAACGACTCGCTGCGCCATGCCGCCGCTGATCTCGTGTGGATAGTTCCGCATGCGGCGGACGGGATCATCGATGCCCAGTTCGACCAGCATGGCCTGCGACGCCGCCTCGGCAGTCGATGCGGAGGCACCTTTGTGGGAGGCACGGTAAGCGTCGATCAGCTGGCGCCCGCACCGCTGCAGGGGATCGAGCAGACTGCGTGGGTCTGCACCGATCCAGCAGGCGTCTTTGCCCGGCTTCATGTGCACGCGTCCGGCCTTCAGCAGCTCCTCGCCGTCGCGTGTGCACGCGCCGCTGAC
Source organism: Segeticoccus sp. (assembly GCF_035708005.1). NCBI lineage: Bacteria > Bacillati > Actinomycetota > Actinomycetes > Micrococcales > Intrasporangiaceae > Segeticoccus > Segeticoccus sp. Next base: position 5,162 of record NZ_DASSTI010000103.1, read on the forward strand.
GGTCCAGTTCGGGTCAGCTAGCCCCACGAGCGTCTGGCACAGTACGCTCTTGCCGCTTCGAGAGGGACCGGTGAGTCCGGTGAGAGCGCCAGGTTCGAGGGCCATCTCCGGGACTTCAACCAGCAGGCGGTTCCCGGCGCTCACTCGGAAATCTTTCAATGTGATGGTCACGATGCCGCACCAATCCTTGTTCGGGGTCGGCTCCGGTGGGCGATGAACCTGTTGCCGAACCAGATGCTGAGGTAAGACAGTGCCCACACGGTCAGGATGATGGCCACACCGGGAAATACCGAGGCCCACCATTTTCCGATGAGCAGCTGCTGTGCTCCGGACGCGGCGTCTGCCCCCCATTCTGGGGTAGGCGGCCTGACTCCGGCGCCGATGAAGCCCAGGTCGGCCGTGAGCAGTACTGCTAGACCCGCGTTCACGGACATCTGGATCACAGATGACCCGAGGCTGTTCGGCAGGACGTGTCCCAGCATCACTTTGCGCGCACCCACCCCGAGATGCCGTGAGATCCGCACGTATGCCTTCTCGCTTGTCGCGAGGGCTTCGGCGCGGACGAGCCTGGCGATGACGGGTATGAACAGAAGCGACAGGACGATCATGACGTTGAGTCGGGACTGGCCGCGGATGGCCACGAAGGCGAGGGCCAGGATGAAGATGGGGAAGGACTGGAGGAAGTCCAGCAGCCGCATCAGTCCCTCGCTGAGGAAGTTTCGGACGTAGCCTGCAAAGACGCCCAGCAGGCCTCCCGCAACCATGGCCACGGCGACGCAGATGAGGGCGATGAGCAGGTCGGTCCTCGTGGCGTACACGATTCTTGAGAACATGTCGACCCCGTTGGCTTCCGTGCCGAGCCAGTGCGTACTCGAAGGGGGAAGCAGCACCTGTGAGGCGTTCGCCGAGACGGGAGAGTGGGTGGTCAGCAGCCCGGGGGCGATCATGGCGACGACCTCGAAGGCCAGCACCACCGACGCCACGATCAGGCCGACGTTCTTCGGGCGAATCACCTTCTTGCGTGACGACGCCGACTCCGCGGGCGGCACATCTTTGGGTAGTCCAGATGCTGGCTCGCCGACTCGTCCGGTCAGTGATTCAACATGCCGAGGGGACATCACTTATCGCTCTCCTTCACCCCGAGCTTGAGCCGGGGGTCTGTAAGGGCATGGACAATATCGATCAGCAGGTACACAACGAGGGTGAAGATGGAGGCGATGATGAGGAATCCGAGGACTGCAAAATAGTCACTCTGCTGCACGGCTCCCACCACATATTGACCCAGGCCGCCCCACGCGAAGACCTGCTCCGTGACGACCACACCGGACAGGAGGAACACGAAGAGCGTTCCGGAAAGCGTGAGGATGGGCGGAAGGGCCTGTTTGAGGGTTCGCTTTGCTATCACCGCGTAGGACAGTCCCAGTGCGCGGGAGAAGTAGATGCTTCTGCTGCTGGCGAGTACTTCGAAGCTACCGCTTGCCATCCGCAGTACCGGCCCCAGGTTGACGATGACCAAAGTGGCGACCGGTAGGACTAGATGCCCAATGGAGTTGCTCACTACTGCCCATTGTCCGGCCAGAAGTCCGTCCAGGAGTGTTGACCCGGTGACTTGAGGCGGAGGAAGAATCGTCGGATCCAGCTGTCCGCTGGGTGAGGGCGCAATCCCCAATTGGTGGTAGAACAGGAACAGGAGCAGCAGGCCTATCCAGAAGTCGGGAAAGGACCCCGCGGTCGCTGAGTAGAAGCGTGCGAACCTGGTCAGCCAGTTCTTCGGCTTAAAGATGCCGAGGAGCCCGATGGCCAGCGCCAGAACGAGCAGCAGGACCATGGAGATCAGCAGGAGCTCCAGTGTCGGGGCCGCCCGCGTTGCCAAGTCGTGCGATACCTGGTTGGAGGTTGCGGTTGACGTCCCCAAGTTACCGTGTACCGCGTTCTGCAGGTACAGCAGGTACTGCTCCGGGAGCGGTTTGTTCAGCCCTAGCTGGTCCCGCAACGCCTTCACGCTGCTGGGGGTGGCCAGCGGCCCCAACAGCGACTTGGCGGGATCGCCCGGTATCAGGTGCAGGAGTAGGAACGCGACGACACTGACTGCCAGCGTTTGCGGAACGAGGAGCCCGACCCGATAGAGGTAGTACCTGGCACGGCCGCTCCTTGGCACGAGTTGACGCCGGCCGCGCCTGTCGGGCGGTCGGGTCGGCTCCGGAGTGCCGCCCCCTTCCTCCGCAGGCATAGCGGCCGCGTCCACGGCAAGCTGATGACGCTGTCCCTCGATAGTCATGACACCTTCAAGTTCCAGTACTCGATGGGGTTGACCGGCGTTCGCCACGCAAACCCTGAAACCTTGTCTCCGAGCAGGACGTGGTAGCCGGGGTACACCAAGTAGATCCACGGCGGGTCCTCCATGACCCGCTTCTGCACTTCGCGCGAGAGCCTCAGCGTCTCCTGGTCGTCGACGGTCGACAGCATCTTGTGAATCACTTCGTCCACGTCCCGATCCTGATACTGGGAGTAGTTGATGGCGGAATTGCTGTTCAACCACAGATTCAAGGCATAGGAGGGGGTGGGCAACTGTGAGGAATCGACGTACAAGTACATGGGGTACTTGTGCGTGAGAATGTTCTGCAGATACGTGGACGCGGGCTGCTCAGACAGTTGGATCTGGACCCCGATCTTTGCGAGATCCGTCTGAATCAGCTGAGCCATCTGCGCCTCGACCGCGTCGCCAGCCCGGTAACTGAGAGAACTCGACAGCGACGGATGGCCAGCCTTCCTCAGAAGGCTCTTCGCCTTCTCCGGGTCATAGGTGTAGTCGAAGAAGCCAGCATCGTAGGTGGGGTAAGACGGAGGCAAGGGGCTCTTGCAGACCTTCGCTAGGCCATCCCATGGCCCTTCGATGATCGCCTTTCGGTCAATGGCGTAGTTCAGCGCCTGGCGGACAAGCGGTTGGTCGAAGGGTGCCTGCTTGTTGTTGAACTCGACTCGGTAGACGGAGTTCGCAACGAGTGAGACGGCTTTGGCGCTGCTGGACTTCTGCCCCTGCACGAAGTCTCGTGGCGCCAGGTCCTCGGCGATTTGCGCTCCACCGTTGAGCAGCAGGGCAAGACGGCTGGAGGACTCAGGAACCTCTTGGAAGACCACGCGTGAGATCGACGGGCGCCCTCTGTAGTAGCCATTGAAGGCAGAGAGCACGACTTGGTGACCCGGCTGCCACTGCGTGATCTGGTACGGCGCGAAGGAAGGTGAGTTCTTCGACACCCATTGACGCGCCCACGGATCATCGGCCGTCGCATTCTTCTTAGCAGCCTTGGAGTCGAGTATGCCCAGGTCCATGTTGATCCAGAGTGACTCCAGCAGCGGGCTGGGCTCCGGGACGCGCAGCCTGATCGTGTGGTCATCGAGGACCTGCCAGCCCGGCTTGGTCATGCGCAGGACCGACCGCAGGTAGAAACTGCCGACGGTCTTCAGCGCCCAGGCCCGATCCCAGGTCCACTTGACATCCTCAGCCGTGAACGGGTTTCCCCACGGGCTCTTGACGCCCTTGCGCAGATGGAAGGTGATCTCCGTGCTGTCCTTGTTCAGCTCCCACGATGCGGCCAGTCGTGGCTCGAGCTTGTTGAAGTCCTCCTGGCGCACCCCTTGTTCTGGACTCGCCTGCAGGCCATAGGCCATGAGGCGCTCCATCGTGTTCATTCTGACTTCGTGGGATTGAGCTGACGTATCGAAGTCTTGGTCAACGCTTGCCGGCGTAGTCAGGGCGGCGACCACGAGCACTGACCCGGAACCGCCCGTCGAGGCGGACCCTTGAGAACTGGATGAGCTGCACGCCGCGATCCCGGGAAGCAGGAGCACCGTTCCCGTGGCGAGTCCTGCCTTCAGAAGGCCCCTGCGGCTGATGTCAAATCGGGTGTCATTCATTGCGTATTCCTCTCCAACGACCGTGCCACAGGCATCGAGGTCAGGTGTTTAACAGAGCAAAGTGGCGCTTGATGGCGCGGACTCGAGTTGCCGGCCACGGACTTCGTTATCGACCATGGCACCGTCCCGGAGGACGACTTGGCCTCCAACGAGGACCGTCTCTACCGAGGCCCGAAGTTCAACCCCCTCAAACGGGGAGTAATCCGTCGCCATGTGCAGGTTGTTCACTGCCACCGGAGCGCAGGTATCCGTGTTCAAGATGACGACATCTGCATCTGCTCCAGGGGCAATGACGCCCTTGCGTGGGTATATCCCGTTCAATCGCGCCGGATTAGCGCACAGCATAGCGACCAGCGCCTGAGGGTGCATAGACCCGCGGACAGCAAGCTCACTGAAAATGAGCGGAAGACGGAGCTCGACCCCAGGCATTCCGTTCGGCATGTGCCGAACATCATCGCGGCACGCGAGCTTCTGCTTCAGATCGAAACAGTTGTGATCGCTTCCGATTGTCTGCACTTCTTGACGTATGACCGACTCCCGGAGTCCTCTCATTGTCTCCGGGCTCCGCAGGGGCGGGCAGCACACGTAACGCTCAGGCTGGTCCTCTGCGTACCGCTCATTGTTCATGAGGAGGTAATGGGGACAGGTCTCGCTGTAAGCGAGCACACCTCGCGCCCTCGCCTCGCGAACCAGCTCCACGGCTCGTGGTGTTGACTGATGCACAAAGTAGGCATGCGAGCCCAAGGCTTCAGCGATGTTCAGGATCTCTGAGACCGCGGCTTCCTCAGTGTGCTCAGGTCGCGTCTTGCTGTGGTAGGCAGCCGACATCTCTTCCCGAGCCAATGCGTGCTCATGCGCGGCCTCAACCAAGTGGTTTGACTCCGCATGGATGTAGGCGATCCCGCCCAACTCGGATAAGCACTGCATCACCTTCAGTACCGTGTCGGAGGTCGCCATCACCGAGTCCCGGTAGGTGGTGAAGAGCTTGACCGTCCGGACGCCGATCTTCGCCATCTCTGCGAGCTGATCAGCTGTGTCTTCTTCCCACTCCGTCACGCAGCCGTGCAGCGCCGTGTCGCACTTCGCGAGGCTCGCAAGTTTCAAGCGTTCCGTCACCGCGTCCCACGGCGTCTGCCCCGGAGTAGGTATGGCAAAGTCGACGATGGTGGTTGTGCCACCCCAGATCGCCGCGGAGGTCGCTTCACCGTAGTCATCTAGCGTTGTGTAGCTTCCCATTTCTGTCTTCACGTGGCAGTGCGGATCCACTCCGCCAGGAAGCACCAGCCTTCCGCCCGCAGCGATCACCTGCTGGACGCTTGGGGGCAGCTTGGCCGAAGGGTCGACCAGCGCAACGATTTGCCTCCCGGCTATCAACACAGTCGCTGGCCCCGACCAGGTGTCATTGACGACAATGCCGCCGGTGATAGCGGTATGCGGCGTGCCCATCTCCACGGAAAAGTACCCCTCTCTACTTAGGAAAAGATCTGTCCCTGCAAATCAAATAGGTGCTGCTGCATGCACTTCTCCGCAGACTCGGAGCGTCCCTCTTCTATCGCGTCCAGTATCTGTGCGTGCTCTTCAATGTGAGCTTTCCTCAGATTGATGTCCCGCATGATCTGCTCGTTGACGAGCCTCCAAAGTGGGTGCCGCTCGTTGTCAACGAGTTGGAACGTGACCTCAGACAAGATGCTGTTGCGCGTGGCCTTGGCGAGCAGGAGGTGGAACTCCAAGCCACGCTCGACGAATTCAGTCACGCAAGCGGGGTCGGCCACGATGGCCGCATTGTCGGCCACGTTCGCGCGGAGTCCACGCATTTGCTCTGCGTCGATAGGGTGACGGGCAATGTGGGCCGCAACTTGTGGTTCGATCAGGCTCCTCGCCTCCAAGAGTTCTCGAGGCGGCGCGTCAATCGAGGACTGGCCATCGGACACTCGGCGAAGGCCAGGTCTGCTGACGTACGCCCCATCCCCCGGACGGCTCTCAATCGCGCCCGCCAGCTCAAGCACCAAGAGCGCCTCTCGCGCAGTGGGTCGGCTGACTCCTGCCTGCAAAGCCAGCTCTCGTTCAGCAGGCAGTCGCTCCCCCACCGAGAACTCACCCCGGGCGATGGCCGCCATCACCTGCTGAGCTACTGCGAGGTAGCGCCGGGAGGCTGCGATCGGCGCGAGCTTAGGTTGGTCAGACAGGTCCATATGTGGAGGTTAGACCACCGGACCGGAGGCGACAATGGTTTGCCGGGAGAAATCTTGGTTCGGCTCCGAGCTCCACCGACGGTTCCTGGGTTCGCGTCGTGAGTCGCGACGTGCGGCGTAACCGGGCAAGACACGCTGACCGAGTTCGGCGACAAGAGTCGGGATGAACGACAGAGGCGGAGTCGCGCGCTCGATGAAGGTCGCCGTGCCGCCGACGGCGCCGAGCGGCCGCGGTCGAGGACCAGGTCAGGCCGCCCGCCCTCGTGGGAAAGACCTGACCGGCCGACGGGCTGCTAAGGCACCTTGATCAAGACCGTGCTGAAGACAGCCCCGAATGAGGAGACCCAGGCTCGAGAGGGGAGCATCGCGTGGTCGCCACAGTTCGGCCGACGGCCTCTGTGCAGGCGGAAATGCGAACGCATTCGACACATATCCGACACGGAAACCGGAGGCACCGATCCCCCTTCGCGCATCCCCGCAGGTCATAGGCCGTTTGGCCGTGGTGGACGTGAAGGGACTCGAACCCCTGACCTCTCGCGTGTGAAGCGAACGCTCTAACCAACTGAGCTACACGTCCTCGCCCGTGGTGGGCGGTGCGCGATGAGGATAGCCAATGCCCGGGCCCGACGACGAATCCGGGGGTCTCCGGTAGGTCGCGTCGGGTCGTCCTCAGGGGTTCGGGCGCTCCTGGGACAACCGGGCGAAGACCTCCGCGGCCCGCTGGGTCACCGGCCCGGGAGTCGGCAGGTCGCGGTCGTCGACGGCGTGCACCGGCATGACGTCCTTCGTCGAGGACGTGATGAAGACCTCGTCTGCCTCCTGCAGCACCTCCACCGGCAGGGTCTGCTCCCGCACGGTGAGGCCCTCCTCGCGGCACCACTCGATGACCAGGCCGCGGGTGATTCCCGCCAGCGGACCCGCTTCGAGCGGCGGGGTGAGGACCTGGCCGTGCTGGACGACGAAGACGTTGGAGCCGGTGCACTCGCACAGCTCACCGCGGGTGTTGGCGAAGATCGCCTCGATCCCCCCGCGCTCCTGGGCGTAGGCGAGCGCGACGACGTTCTCGGCATACGACGTGGTCTTCAACCCGGCCACGGCGCTGCGTTCGTTGCGGGTCCACGGCACCACGACCACCTTGCCCGAGGCCGGCGGCAGCGGCTGTGGGGCGGTGCTGACGATGTAGGTGAAGTCCTGCGCACTGGTCCCGAACCGGTCTGAGCCCAACGGGCCCGGTCCGGCCGTCACGACGTAGCGCAGCCGGCCGAACTCGATCGGGTTGCCCTCGAGCACCGCCTCGATCCCCTGGCCGATCCGCTCCCGGTCGGCCGGCGGCAGGCCGATGCCGGCCAGCGACCGATCCAACCGCTCGTGGTGCCGGTCGAGGGCGAACGGCCGGCCGTTCACCACCTTGCAGGTCTCGAACACCCCGTCCCCCACCGAGATGCCGTGGTCGAGCGCGGCCAGGGCCGGCTTCTCGTCCACCCGCTCACCGTCGACCCAGACCCGGATCTCGCCACTCAACTCGCCCTTGCCCACGCTGCTCACTCTCCTACTCTCGCAGATGCCAGACGCGGGGCGAGCTGCGCGAGCTCGTCGTGCATCCACGGGCTGTACCGGTCCGGGTCGGCCTCGAGCAGCGTGGTGAGCTCGGTGACGTCCACCCAGCGCAGCTCGTCCACCTCGTCGGGGTTCGGCACGGGCTCGCCCACCGGCCGGGCCCAGTGGACCGGGCAGATCTCGTTCTCCACGGTGCCGTCCGCCATGACCGCGCGGTAGCGGAAGTCCGGGAGCACCGTCTCCAGGTCGGTGATCTCCAGTCCGAGCTCGTCTCGCGCGCGCCGCCGGATCGCCTCCGCCATCGGCTCGTCCGGCCCGGGGTGCCCGCAGAAGCTGTTCGTCCAGATGCCCGGCCAGGTCCGCTTGGTGCTCGCGCGCCGGGTGAGCAGCGTGCGCCCGGCGTCGTCGAACAGCCAGCAGGAGAAGGCCAGGTGCAGGGGCGTCGCGGTGTGGTGGACGGTGCGCTTGTCGGCGGTGCCACACGGGGCACCCTGCTCGTCGAGCAGGACCACGAGCTCGGTGTCGTCACTCATGCCGTGCATCCTGCCAGCGTGAGGTCGTGTCGGCGCCTGATGGTCAGCGGGCGAGTCGGTCCACGGCCCCCGCGAAGACGCCCGGCAGCCGCTCGGCAGTGGGGACCACGACCCGGCGCAGGCCCGGGCTGGCGGCCACGGCCACCAGCGCGCGGGTGAGCAACCGCGTCTCGCGCGTCACGCGGGACCATGCCACCTCGTAGTCCTGCGGCCGGTCGCGCACCACACAGTCCACGAGCTCCCGCGCGCACCGGACGGCCACGCCCAGCCCCTCGCCGGTCAGGGCGTCCACATAGCCAGCGGCGTCCCCGACCAGCAGGACGCGCCCCGCGACGCGCCTCCGCGCCGGCTGGTTCAGCGGACCGGCGCCGCGCTGGTCGGTCGCGGGCGCCGCGCCGCGCAGCCGTTCGCTCAGCACCGGGAACTGGCGCAGCTGCTCCCGGAACGGCCCCCGGGCCCCGGTCAGGAGCGCCACCCCGACGAGGTGGTTCCCCACCGGGGTGACGTACGCCTCCGCCGACGGGCCCCAGTGCACCTCCACCAGGTCGGTCCACGGAGCGCACGCGAAGTGCTGCCGGAGCCCGAAGCGCCGACCGCCGCGCGGGGCCGCCTCGAGCCGTAGCGCGCGACGCACCGAGGAGTGCAGCCCGTCGGCAGCCACGAGGTAGCGGGCGCTGACCCCACCGGCACGCACGTGCCCCTCCCCCTGGACGACGTCGCTCACCAACGCCTGCCGGATCGGTATGCCGGCACGCCCGGCGGCGTCGAGCAGCGCCCGGTGCAGCGTCGGTCGCCGGATGCCCCGGCCTGGCCCGCGTCGGAACGCCGCCTCCACCTGTCGTCGCCCGTCGAGGTAGCGGATGCCGGTGATCCGGTGCCCGACGGCGTCCACCCCCAGGGAGTGCAGCGCGGCCAACGCGCCCGGCATCAGCCCCTCCCCACACGCCTTGTCCTGCTCTCCCTGGCGACGTTCGAGGACGACGACGTCCAGGCCGGAGCGCGCGGCATACAAGGCGGTGGCGAGGCCCGCGGGACCGGCACCGACGACGACCAGGTCCTTCACCGCGAGACCGGTCGCTGGGCCGGTGCGTCCGCGAGGCGCAGGGCGGCGCGCTCCACCCGGATGCGAACCGCGAGCAGGGGAAGGTTGAGCGCCGTGAAGCACACCGCGGTCAGCCACGCGGTGTGGACGAGGGGCAGCGCGCAACCCTCGACGACGACGGCGACGTAGTTGGGGTGGGCGAGGAGCCGGTACGGTCCGGCGTGCACGAGCGGCAGGCCCGGCACGACGACGACCCGGGTGTTCCAGCGGTGGCCCAGCGTCGTGATGCACCACCACCGCAAAGCTTGGGCGCCGACGACGAGCGCGAGCATGGTCCAGCCGAGGGTGGGCTGGAACGGGCGCCGGGCGAGCCACGGCTCCAGCAGGCAGGCCCCGAGCAGACCGACGTGCAGGGCGACCATCCACGGGTAGTGCCCCCGGCCGAACTCCTCGCCACCGCGGCGCCGGGACCAGGCGAGGTTGCGCCGCGAGACGACGAGCTCGCCGACCCGCTCCAGCGCGACGAGACCGATGAGGGCGACGTACCAAGCCACCCGGTCACCACCGCAAGAGGACCAGCTCCGAGGCGAATCCGGGGCCGAGCGCCAGCATGAGGCCCGGCGTCCCCGGCTCCGGCCGGCGCCGCATGGTCTGTTCCAGGACGTGGAGGACCGAGGCGGACGACAGGTTGCCGATGTCCGCCAGCGAGTCCCACGTCATCGCGAAGGCATCCTGGTCGAGGTCGAGCACCTCCTGCATCGCCTCCAGGACGCGCGGCCCGCCGGGGTGCGCCACCCAGGTGGAGACATCCTGCAGTCGCACGCCTTCGTCGGTGAGGAAGTCACGGACGTCGTCGCCGACATACTTCTCGACGATGGCGGGAACGTCAGGGGAGAGAACGATCTTGAGGCCCCCGTCGACCACGTCCCAGCCCATCACACGTTCGGTGTCCGGGTAGAGGCGCGAGCGGGTGGCCAGCACCTGCGGGAGACCGCGGCCGGCCGCTCGCGCCGTGGGGTGGTCCTGGCCCACGGCCACGACGGCAGAGGCGCCGTCGCCGAACAGGCCGCTGGCGACCATGTTGCCCGCGGAGGCGTCGTTGCGCTGCACCGTGAGCGAACAGAGCTCGACGGCGAGGAGGACGGCGACCTCGCTCGGGTGCCCGACCAGGTAGTCGTGCACTCGCGCCACCCCGGCCGCGCCGGCGAGGCAGCCGAGCCCCATCAGCGGCACCCGCTTGACGTCCTGGCGCAGCCCGATGCGCGAGGCCATGCGTGCCTCGATCGACGGCACGGCAAGACCGGTCACGGTGGTGGAGACGACCAGGTCCACGTCCTCCGGTGCCAGGCCGGCCCCTTCCAGCGCCCCGATGAGCGCCTGTGCCCCGAGGTCGACGGCCACCTCGATGAAGCGGTCGTTGGCGGCACCGAAGCCGTCGAGCGCGGCATACTCGTCCAGCGGCAGGGCCAGGTGCCGGCTCCCCACCTTGGCGTTGGTGTGGAACCGTGCCAGCAGCTCGTGCCGGTCCTGCGGACCCAGGCACAGCCGCGCGAAGGCCTCGGTGATCTCGGCCTGCGCGTAGCGGTGCGGCGGCAGCGTCGTGTGCACCGCCGTGATCCTGGTCATAGGCCCCACCTTAGGAACGCACGCCCGTCCCGGCCCGTCGAACGCTTCTACGCTGGCTCCATGGCCAAGGCCCTCCTCGCGGCGTGCCACCCGGCGCCCACCGTCGCGGTCACGACCTTGGTCACCGTCCTGGGGTTCAGCGTGGGACTGCGCGGCGCCGCACTGGTCCTGTTGGCGCTCACCGTCCTGGCGGGGCAGCTGTCCATCGGGTGGAGCAACGACTGGCTCGACGCGGCGCGGGACCGGGCCGTGGCACGGACCGACAAGCCGGTTGCCTCCGGCCGGGTCAGTGAGCGCACCGTGCGGTGGGCGGCCCTGTGCGCGCTCGCGTTGATGGTCCCCATCTCGCTCGCCCTGGGCTGGCTCCCTGCGGTGGTGCACGCGCTCTGCGTCGCCATGGGATGGGCGTACAACGCCGGTGTGAAGGCGACCGTCGCCTCCTTCGTCCCGTATGCCGTGTGCTTCGGTTTGCTGCCCGCCGTCGCCACGACGGCGCTGCCCGGTCGTCCGTGGCCGCCGTGGTGGATGGTCGCCACGGGCGCCCTGCTGGGGCTGGGCGCCCACGTGCTCAACGTGCTGCCCGACCTCGAGCAGGACCGGCTCACCGGGGTCCGCGGGCTGCCGCAGCGGCTGGGCCGCCGCGCCGCCTCGGTCGTCGCGCCGTTGCTGTTGCTGGCCGCCACCGTCGTCGTCGCGTTCGGGCCACCCGGTCCGCCCGGGCCCGTGGCATGGGGCGGGGTCGGCGTCGCCGCCCTGCTCGGCGGGCAGGCCACACTGACCGCCCTGCGCCGGCACCGCAGCAGCTGGCCGTTCCGGTGCGCCCTGTTGATTGCGGCCGTGGACGTGGCCCTGCTGCTGTACCACGGTTGACGGGGCTTCTCCCGTGCCCGCGGTTTGAAGCGGCAGCGGTGAGGGTAGCCCGCTTGCCAAGTGATTCCCGCGGCGCCGTCTGCCGCTGCCCGGTGTCAGGAGGTTGGTCATGGTGGTGTCCACGCTCGAGCGCCCGCGCACGGTTCAACGTGCCGTGGTGACCGGCGGAGCAGGCTTCCTCGGCAGCCACCTGTGCGAGGCACTGCTGGCCGACGGCGTGGAAGTGGTCTGCCTGGACAACTTCCTGACCGGGACGCCGGCCAACGTCGCCCACCTGACCGACAATCCGGCAATGCGCCTGGTTCGTTGTGACCTCACGGATTTCGTGCACGTCCCCGGACCGGTCGACCTGGTGCTGCACTTCGCCTCCCCGGCCTCGCCGATCGACTACCTGAAGCTGCCCATCCACACGCTCAAGGTGGGGGCGATCGGCACCTGGCACGCGCTCGGGCTCGCCAAGGACAAGGGCGCCCGGTTCGTGCTGGCCTCCACCTCGGAGGTGTACGGCGACCCCCAGGTGCATCCTCAACCCGAGGACTACTGGGGGCACGTGAACCCGATCGGGCCGCGCGGGGTGTACGACGAGGGCAAGCGCTACGGCGAGGCGCTCACGACGGCGTATCGCACCAGCGAGGGCGTTGACACCGGAATCGTGCGCATCTTCAACACGTTTGGTCCACGGATGCGTCCACACGACGGTCGGGCCATCCCCACCTTCATCCGTCAGGCCCTCGCCGGCGAACCGTTGACGGTGGCCGGTGACGGGCAGCAGACCCGCTCGGTGTGCTACGTCGACGACCTCGTCACCGGCATCCTGGCGTTCGCCCGTGGCGGTCACCCGGGCCCGGTGAACATCGGCAACCCGGAGGAGATGACGGTCCTCAAGATCGCCGAAGACGTCATTGCGGCAACGGCTTCCGGCTCCCGGATCGAGCACGTGGAGCGACCCGTCGACGACCCGCAGGTGCGGCGGCCGGACACGACCCTGGCCCAGGAGCTGCTGGGGTGGGAGCCCGTCGTGTCGTGGCGGGACGGGCTGCACAGCACGGTCGACTGGTTCGCCGACCGGGCGCGCGACACGGCATAGACCTCGGTCCAGCCCACCCGTCAGCCGGCCGTCGCGGAGCCGCTGGTGGCCGCTGCGGGGGTGATCTCGTCGGCTGCAGCGAGCACCTGCGCGACCTCGATCCGCGCCAGGCGCACATCGACGTCCCGGGCGTGCGGGTCACCAGGCGGGTCCCCGGGTCGCGGCTCCCACAGCACGCGGTGCAGCTCGGGGTCGAGGCGCGGTCCCCACTCCGTCGGGGCGACGGGCCCGAAGAGCAGCACCGAAGGAGTGCCGTGTGCCGTTGCCAGGTGGGCGATCCCGGTGTCGCCGCACAGGAGGAGGCCGGCCCGGCGCACCAGCGCGGACAGCTGCGGCACGGCATACCGCCCACAGGTGTCCTCCACGGCGGGGTGCGCCGCCGCGACTGCGGCGCAGGCCTGGGCCTCCTCGGGCACTCCGGTGACCAGTACCTGCCGGCCCTGCTCGGCGAGGTCACGCGCCACCGCGGCCCAGCGATCGGCCGGCCAGCGTCGCGACGGGAAGGCCGCTCCGGGGTGGATGAGGACAAGACGTGCGTCGCGACCGCGGCCGCCGGGCGGTTCCCCGAGCCGCAGGTCGTCCGGGCCGCAGGTGGCACCGGCGCTGGCGAGGAGGCGGCACCAGCGGTCCACCTCGTGCTCGTTGGCGCGCCACGGCGGCCCGTCGCTGAAGCCGGCCTCGGCGTTGGCGAAGGCGACCAACCGGCTCGGGTGCAACCGCTGCAGCAACGCGTGGCTCTGGGGGCCTCGCCCGTGCAGGTTGACTGCCACGTCGGGCGGATCTCCTTGCCAGTCGCGACGTTCCAGCCCACGGGTGTCGAGCACCTCGTCGACAAGACCCTCTTGGCGCAGCCAGTCACCGACGACGCTGGGCGCCGCCAGGACGAGGTGGTGGTCCGGCCACCGGCGGCGAACCCCGCGCAGCGCCGCGATGCCGGTCACGGCGTCACCGAGACCGAGCGCCCGCAGCGCCAGCAGTCGGGGCCGCCCCTGGGCGGTCAGGGCCACGAGGGTTCCGTGGACTGGGCGACCACGAGTTCGCGGATCTCGCATCCCACGGGTTGGCGCAGGGCCGTGAGCACGGCGTGGGCCACGTCGGCGGGGTCGTTGAGCTGGGCGTCCGGCCCGGGCTGGTACTGCGCGTCGCGGCCGTCGAAGAAGTGCGTCCGCATCCCGCCGGGGACGAGCAGGGTGACCCCGACGGTGCCGGCGAGCTCCATCGCCAGGGCCCGGGTGAAGCCGGTGATACCGAACTTGGAGGCGCAGTAGGCGGTGGCGTCCCCGGCCGGGCGCAGCCCGAGGGTGGAGCCCACGGTGACGACGGTGCCGCGGCGCTCGGTCAGGTGCGGCAGGCAGGCGCGCACCACGGCGACCGTGCCGAAGAGGTTCACGCGGACCACGCGTTCCCACTCCTCGACGGGCACGTCGGTGAGGGCGCCGCAGCGGTCGGTTCCGGCCGCGGTCACCACCGCGTCGGGTGGGCCGATCTGCGCCACCAGGTCCTCGACGGCGGCGGCTGCGGCGGCGGAGTCGGCGAGGTCGGCCTTCGCGAAGGGGGCGTCCACCTCCGGCACCTGGTGGTCGATGATGCCGGCCACTCCGCCGGCCTGCTGCACTGCGGTGGCGACGGCGGCGCCCAAGCCGCTCGCTCCTCCGGTGACGTAGACGGTGCCGATCTGTCGTGGGGTGTTCATCGTGTCCTTTCGTCAACAACGACGTCGGTGGCGCGGGAGCGTTGAGCGGCGACGTGGGAGTCGCGGGAATCGTGGAGGATGGCGGTCGTCGAACGGCCGGCGAGGTAGGGCAGCAGGACCACCCGCCCGCCCCAGGACCGCACGAGCCCGGACTCGCGCAGGTCGGCGTCGCTGTAGTCGCCGCCCTTGGCCCAGACGTCCGGGCGCAGCCGGTCGAGCGCGGCGCGAGGGTCGTCCTCGTCGAAGACGATCACCTGGTCGACGCAGGAGAGGCCGAGCAGCACCCGGGCGCGGTCTTGTTGGTTCTGCACCGGGCGGCCGGGGCCCTTGAGCCGGCGCACCGATGCATCGGAGTTGAGCAGCACGGCGAGGCCGTCGCCGAGGCGTCGGGCCGCCTGCAGGCTGGCGACGTGGCCGGCGTGCAGCACGTCGAAGCAGCCCCCAGTGGCCACCAGCACCCCGCCCCGCTCGCGGACGTCGCGGACGATGTCCTGGGGGGTGTCCCGGGGGGTGTCGCGGCTGGGCGCGGCGCTGGCCGCGCCCGCCGAGGCGCCCTGGTGCGCCGCGAGGCGGCGACGGTAGGCGGTGCTCCCACCGTCCCGGACCCAGGCAGCGGCGGCCTGGACCGCCATACCGACGGCTTCGGAGACGAGCAGCCCGCGCGCGAGCGAGACGGCGACGGTCGCGCTGAAACGGTCGCCGGCACCGCAGGCGTCGCCGTGTTCCACCTGCTCGGTGGGGATCCAGCTCGTGCTGCCGGAGCCGTCCACGAGCCACGCGCCCTCACCACCCGTGGTCACGCAGGTGACGTGGGCGGCCCACCGGCTGTGCAGGGCGGTGGCCACGACGTCCGCCGGCTGGTCCGCGGTTGCTCCCGCGGCGGCGAGCGCCTCCCCCAGGTTGGGCGTGACGACGGTGCAGCCGGGCACCGGGGCGCCGCTCCTCGGGTGCGGGTCCCACACGGTGCAGCGTCGCAAGCGCTGCCCGGCGTGCCTCTGCGTCCGGTCCTCCAGCGCCCGGCGCAGGCCGGCGTCAGCCGTGGTGCCCGCGCCGTAGTCGGAGACGAGGACCACGTCCGCCTGCTCGATCGCGGTGACGGCATCGGGTGGCAACGGACCCATCGGCGTGCCGGGCCCGCCCTCGTCGAGGCGGACGACGGTGTGGCCGGCGACGATCACCCGTGTCTTGCACCGGGTGGCCCCCCGGTGCCCCAGCGCGACCAGCTCCACCCCGAGGCGGGCGAGGGCCGTGCGGATCTCCGCACCGTGCACGTCCTCGGCCACCGGCGCGATCAGGGTGACCCGCACACCGGGCTGGGCACACAGCGACGCGGTCAGCCCGGCTCCCCCGGGGCCGCTGAGCACGCCGCCGACGTCGACCACCGGAGCCGGCGTGTCGGGGCACAGTCGCTCGCTGCGGCCCGTGACGTCCCGGTCGAGCAGGACGTCACCGACGACCACGACGTGCGGCACGTGCGGCGTCACGCGCCGACCCGCTGGACGGCGGTTCGCGTGCGCTCGGACTCCAGCGCCGCGTCCACGGCCGCGCAGAGTGCGTGGACGGCGACGAGGTGGACCTCCTGCACGGCGGCGGTGCTCGGCGCGGGGACCGCGAGCGCGTCGTCGGCCAGGCTGGCCAGCGGGTTCGGCGCCGGTCCGGTGAGCGCCCAGACGGTCACCCCGAGCTCGCGCGCCCGTTTGGCGGCGTGCAGCACGTTGGTGCTCGTCCCGCTCGTCGAGAGCAGCACCAGCACGTCCCCGGGTCGGCCGTGGGCCTCCACCTGGCGGGCGAAGACCTCCTCGGGGCCGTAGTCGTTGAGGATCGCCGTGAGGCTGGAGGTCTCGGCGCTCAGGCAGATCGCCGACAGGGGTCGCCGCTCGTCGAGGAACCGGCCGACGAGCTCTGCGGTCAGGTGCTGTGCCTCCGCGGCGCTGCCTCCGTTGCCGGCAGCGAGCAGCCGGGCGCCGGAGGTGAGCGCGCCGGCGAGCTGGGCCCCCCACGTCTCGACCCGGTCGGCCTGGGCCAGCAGACCCGACATGCCGGCGCCGAGCTCCTCGCGGTGGCGACGGACCCACGTCGTGCTGCCACAGGGCGGCACCACGAGCTCGGCGAGCGCCCGTTCGGTGGCCTCGGCGACGGTCTCCCAGCTGAACCGGTCGACCGCCCGGCGGCGCGCCTGCCGCCCCCAGGCACGGGCCTTCTGCGGGTCCTCGAGCAGCTCCCGGACGGCGTCGGCCACCGCGGCGGCGTCCCGGGGCGGCACCAACCGGCCGGTCTCCCCGTCGGCGACGCTGTCGAGCAACCCGCCGACCGCGGACCCGACGAGGGGTCGCCCGCAGGCAGCCGCCTCGAGGGGGGTGATCCCGAACGGCTCGTACCACGGCGTGGCCAGGACGACGTCGGCCGAGCGGTACAGCGTGGGGATGTCGTGGTGGTCGACGGGTCCGACGAACTCGACGCGATCGAGCACGCCGAACCGGGCGGCGACCTCCCGCAGGCGCCGGGCCTCGGGGTCCCGGTCCAGCTCGTCCGGAGATGGCCCGCCGGCAATCACGAGCTCCACCCCGGGCAGCAGCGCGAGGGCCTCGATCGCGGTGTCGAGTCCCTTGCGGGGCACCATCCGACCCGCCACCAGCAGCCGCGGCCCGTGGGTCTGCGCCCGCGGTCCGTCGGCGGTGAACTCCTCGACGTCCACGCCGCAGGGCACGACCCGGACGTGGTCGACGTCGACGCCCATGCGCTCCAGCTCCCGGACCTCGTCCGAGCAGGTCGCGATGATCAGGTCGACGTCCCCGGCCAGCCCGGTCTCGAGCCGGATCCGCTCCGGCGGGCTGGTGTCCGCCGAGCCCTGGAAGCGCTTCTTCACGGTCCCGAGGGCGTGGAAGGTCTGGGCGACGGGGACTCCCCAGGCCCGGCCGACCCGGCGGGCCGCGAGCCCGGACATCCAGAAGTGTGCGTGCAGCAGCTCGGGCCGCCGCGACCGGCTCGCCCAGTCCTGGATCATCCAGTCGGCGAAGTCGTCCATGAGTGGCAGCAGGTCGTCCTTCGGGATCGAACGGGCCGGCCCGACCGGGACGTGCACGACCGTCACACCCGGTGCCATGGCGACCCGCGTGGGCTGGTCCCGGTCGTCGCGCCGGGTGTAGACCTCGACCTCGTGGCCGCGGCGGCCCAGGTGCCGGGCGAGGGCCTCGACGTGGACGTTCTGGCCGCCTGCGTCGACTCCTCCAAGAGCAGCAAGGGGGCTGGCGTGCTCGGAGATCATGGCGATCCTCATGGCAGTACCTCCTGCAGGACGTGGTCCCAGTCGTCGAGGAAGCGCTTGAGCCCGTAGTGGGCGAGCGCGTGTTGACGGGCTGCGGCGCCGCGCTCGCGGGCCTCGTCGGGGTCGTGGAGCCACCGCCTCGCGGTGGCGGTCAGCCGGTCGAGGTCGTTGGTCACGAGACCGGCCGCCGCGGGGACCGCCTCGGGCGC
Organism: Segeticoccus sp.; assembly: GCF_035708005.1. Lineage (NCBI taxonomy): Bacteria > Bacillati > Actinomycetota > Actinomycetes > Micrococcales > Intrasporangiaceae > Segeticoccus > Segeticoccus sp. The sequence continues at coordinate 23,151 of NZ_DASSTI010000103.1, forward strand.
CTCGGTGGTGGACAGGGCGAGCACCGGGAGCCCGAGCGTCATGGCCTCGATCAGGGCCAGGCCCAGGCTCGTCCACCGATACGGGTGGAAGTAGGCCCGGTGCGCACCGAGCCGGTCGTGCAGCTCGTCCTGCGGCAGGTCGTGGGTGCGCCCGTCCAGGGCCGCTGTGCCGTGCTCGCGGGCCCACTGCTCCAGCAGGTCGGTCTTCATGCCGTAGACCTCCACCGGCACCTGTTCGGCGACGCGAAGAAGCAGGTCGGTGCCCGCGACGCGCCAACGGCGGACCGGCTCGTTGACGACGACGCCGCAGCTGGCGGCCGTTCCCGTGTAGCGGTACCCCGGGTCGGGCACCCCGTGCTCGACCACGAACGTGCGGGCCCCCTCGGTGTCCCAGGCCATGGCATTGAAGTGGGTCACGTGCACCACCGGTATGCCGTGCAGCGCCTGGTCGCGGACGACCGGGTGGGTGCTGCGCACGGCGTGCTCGGTGGGCGTGTTGTGCTCCACGTAGACAGCGGGAAGGTCGCGGCCCGGCCGGCGACCGGTCCACTGTTCGACGAGCGCAGCCTCGTGCGGCCGTTGCAGGACGACCAGGTCCAGCGACTCGTCCCGCAACCGGTCGACCGGCACCTCTCGGGCCGACCGGGGCCAGTCCCAGGTGTCGGCTCGGCCCCGGCCGTCCGCATCCCGGGCCGGGGTGAGCGGCAGCACGTAGTCGTGACTGCCCGCTACGAACGAGGTGGTCCACGAGCCGTGCACGTGCCAGAGCAGGATCCTCATGAGCCGCCTCCCGCCCAGACGGTGTCCTGCGGTTCGTCGCCGGCCGTGAGTGAGGCGACGGCCTCGGCCACGGCGGAGGGCGGGACGGTGCTCAGGCAGGGGTGCCCGGTGACGGGACACTCGCGGGCCCGGGTGCCGCGGCAGGGCGCCGCCTGGTCACCGAGCAGCACGTGCGGCACCTGCCACGGCGCCCACCGTTCCGCGGGCACCACCGGCGAGAAGAGGGAGACCACCGGCGTGCCGACCGCAGCCGACAGGTGCGCCGGACCGGTGTTGCCGACCACCGTGCAGGCGGCACCGGCGAGCACGTGGGCGAGTTCGGCGAAGCTCGTCCGGCCGGTGAGGTCCACCGTGTGCGAGGTGGCCGCGGCGGCGGTGAGCTGCCGGTCGGCATACGTTCCGGTGAGCACGACGCGCCACCCGGCCGTCTCGAGGGCGGTGACGATCGCGTGGGCGTGGGCGCCGGTCAGCGAGCGCGCGGGCACCGAACCGGCCGGGTGCACCACGACATACCGCTCGGCACCGAACCGGGGCCGCGCGACGCGTGCCCTGACCCCCCGCGGCTCGTCCAGCCGGACCCGCAGCGCGCCGTCGTCCCCGGGCGGCAGGTGGTGCCCGGCGGCGGCCGCCAGGCGCAGGGCCGCCTCGACCTCATGCCCCCCGCCCGGTCCCCCGTCGTCCACGCTGCCGCCGGGCATCCGGCGCGCACGCACGTCCAGCAGCGAGCCCGGGTAGTCCTCGCTCGTCCCGCACACCCGCGGTATGCCGGCCAGCCGCGCCGCCAGCGCCATCGGCAGCGGGCTCTGGTGGAAGGAGGTGAAGACGACGCACTCCTCGTAGCGGCGCGCTCGCAAGCGCTCGACCAGCTGCCGCCAGGCGTCGGCGTCGAACGGTGCCGGCTGGTAGCCCGACCACGGTGGGTCGAACACCAGGACGTCCCGGACCGCGGGCAGCAGCCGACCGGCCGCCTCCCCCGCCGGGGAGACCAGCAGGTCGACCGTGGCGCCGGCGGCGGCGAGCGCGCGCAGGGCGGGGCCGGTCAGCAGCACATCGCCGTCACTGTCCAGGCGCACGGCGAGCACCCGAAGGTCACCCATCGGACCCACCTGCCAGGACCAGCTCGACCGCGTCCTCGATCGTCGCGGCGACACAGGGCGCGTCGCGCACCTCCTCCGAGCGCGTCTCGGCGGTCGGCACGAGCACCGAGCGGGCACCGGCGGCCCGCGCCGCGTGCACGTCGCTGCCGATGTCCCCGATGACGACGCACTGCCCCATCGGCACCCCGAGAGCGACCGCGGCCTGCCGCACCAGGCCGGGTGCCGGCTTGCGGCACGCGCACCCGTCCTGCGCGGTGTGGGGGCAGACCTGCCACGTGTCGAAGGGGCCGAGCTGCTCCTCGACCGCGGCATTGACGGCGTCCACCTGCGCGAACTCGAGCAGCCCCCGGCCGATCCCCGACTGGTTGGTGACGACCCCGACCCGAACTCCGTGCCGGCGCAGCGTGTCCAGCGCCTCGCGCGCGCCGTCCACGGGCTTCACCAGCGTCGGGTCGGCGTTGTACGGCACGTCGTGCACGAGGGTCCCGTCCCGGTCGAACAGCACGGCGGCGACCCGGGGCGGCCAGGACGGTGCCCCGCCGCGGTGCCGCCACTCCCCCGCCAGGCGGTGCCGCACGGCGGCCACCGGGATGACCGCGCTGGTCCAGAGCATGCGCCGCACCTCGGCGCGGTCCCGCGGGCCGGGCAGCACCCGACGGGCCGTGAAGTCGGCGGTCAGCCCGAGCCAGGCGAGTCCCCCGACGACTGTTGCTGGTGGTAGGCGACTCGGGGCTCGCCGACCGCCAGCAACGGTCGTGCGAAGGAGCCGGACGGCGAGGCCCCCGAGGGCGAGGCCGCCGGACAGGACGGTGGCGACGTGCCACGGCAACCTGCCCCGGCCGACCCGCGCGGACTCGCGCCACGTCGGCCCGTGCAGCCGCCGCATCAGGGCATCGTCGGCGTTTCCCCGCTGCACCCGCACGCTGACGGCGCCGTCGGCCGCCCGCACAGGGTGCAGCGTCGTCCGGTCCCCTCGGCGCAGCTCCCAGCCGGCGCTCCGCACCCGCAGGGCCAGGTCGGCGTCCTCCCGGTAGGCGCGGGGGAAGCGCTCATCGAAGCCGTGCACCGACACCAGCGCGGCCCGTCGGTAGGCCATGTCCGCGGTCGGCCACCACGCGTCCTGCAGCCCGTGGGTGTTGCGTTCCCAGTCCGTGGGCCGCCGGTCCCGGGGTAGCGGCACCTCGAGGCGTCCCTGGCTGGCGGCGTCCCGCGGACCACAGGCCTGCAGGTCGGCGGCGAGCGAGGTCGTCCAGTCCGGTCGCAGCCGCACGTCGTCGTCGAGGAAGGCGACCCAGCTGCTGTCCGCCACCTGCCAGCCGAGGTTGCGGGCCGCCGCGGGACCGTGGCCGAACCCGCTCAGGACCCGGACCGGCAGTCCGCGGCCGACGTGTTCGGTGACGTCGAGCGGCTCGGCGCCCTGCTTCCGGTCGTCGACGACCAACACCTGAGCCGGCGCCGGCACGGGTTGGGCGGTCAGGTCGCGGAGCAGTTCGTGCAGGGAAGGGCGTCCCACGGTGGGGATCACCACCGTGACGTCGAGGACCGGGGAGGCGGCCGTCATACGTCCCCCGCGGGGTCCGGGGACAGGTGAGCGCGGCGCACCAGGTGTGGACCGAGCACCAGGGCGTCCACCGGCGCGGAGCCGAACAGCTCCATGGCGTCGCGCGGGTCGTCCACCATGGGTCGCCCGGCCGTGTTGAGGCTGGTGTTGACCACGAGCGGCAACCCTGTGCGCGCGGCGAAGGCGCGCAGCACGGCGGCGACGCGGGGCTGCTGCTCGGCGTCCACGGTCTGGACCCGGGCGGTGCCGTCGACGTGCACCACTGCCGGGACGCGGTCGCGCCAAGCATGCCGGACGTCGTGGACGAAGAGCATGTACGGGCTCGGCAGTGGCCCGCGCTCGAAGACCTCCCCCGCCCGCTCGGCCAGGACCATGGGTGCCACCGGACGGAACTGCTCGCGGCCCTTGACCTCGTTGAGGCGGTGCAGGTTCTCGGCGTGCCCGGGGTGTGCCAGCAGGGAACGCTGCCCGAGCGCCCGGGGGCCGAACTCGCTGCGCCCGTCGAACCACGCGACGACGCCGTTGCCGGCCAGGATGTCGGCGACCTCCGCGCCGAGGTCGGTGGGCGTGCTGAACGGCAGGCGCGCGCGCCGGAGCCGATCGGCGAGTTCGTCGTCGTCCCAGGAGCGTCCGAGCGCAGCCGTGGTGAACGGCGCCGTCAGCTCGCCGTCGTCGGCCGCCACCGCCAGGGCAGCACCGAGGGAGGTGCCGGCGTCTCCGGCGGCGGGCTGCACCCAGACCTCCTCGAACGGTGTCTCCCGCCAAATGCGGGTGTTGGCAACGCAGTTCAGTGCGGTCCCTCCTGCCATGGTGAGGAGTCGGTCGCCGGTGTGCTCGTGCAGCCACGAGGCCAGCTCGACCAGCACCTCCTCCAGCCGGGTCTGCACCGAGGCGGCCAGGTCGGCATACTCCTGCGGCCAGTCCTCCTCACCCCCTCCCCGGCGAGGTGCCCAACGGGACCAGTCGGGGATCGGCGCGAGGAAACCGCCGTCGCCGGTGGCGCGGATCGTCTCGCGCAGCTCCTCGAGGTGGCGCGGCCTGCCGTGGGAGGCCAGGGCCATGACCTTGAACTCGTCGCTGGAGCGCAGGAATCCGAGGTGCTCGGTCAGCGACTCGTAGAGCAGCCCGAGCGAGTGCGGCAGCGCCTGCCCGGCCAGCACCTCCAGCCGGCCGCCGTCGTAGCGCCCCGCCAGGTGGGAGGCCTGCTCCCCGCGCCCGTCGAGCACCAGCACGCTGCGTGGCCCGCCGGTGTCCGGCGGCGCCGCGAGCGCGGCGGAGGCGGCGTGGGCGACGTGGTGCGGCACGAAGCGCACCTGCTCTGGAGACAGCCCCGGCAGTGCCGCGGCCAGGAAGCCGGGGGCCTTCTGGGCGTACATCACACGGAGGTGGTCCCACGGGTCGTCCAACCCCATGTCCTCGGCCGGCTTGGCCAGCGCGGGGTCGAAGGAGTAGGCGACGGCGTCGAGGTCCTGCGGCCGCAGCCCGGCGCTCTCGAGACACCAGTGCATCGACTGCTCGGGCAGCTCCCACGCGGAGAACGGGACTGGACGCTTGCCGTGCTTGCGCCGGCTGAAGCGCTCCTCCTCGGCAGCCGCGAGCACCTGCCCGTCGACGACGAGGGCCGCAGACGGGTCGTGGAAGAGGGCGTTCACCCCGAGGACTCGCATGCCGGCGTCGCTACCCGAAGAGAACCGCTTCTAATCGGTGCGGTCGGGAGAAGTGCTTCTCGCCGGTGCACGCGCTGGGCGACGCGGACTACCGCACCACGACGAACGCGACGGCCCAGGGCATGACCAGCGTGCTCCACACCGCGCGTTTGGCCGCCGACACCTGGCTGCAGGGCCGCTCGACCACCGCGTATGCCGACACGATGGTCACCCACGCGGAGCAGGCCTGCGGGGACATCGTCACCACCTACGACAGCCGGCAGCCGCCGCCCGACGTGTCGTCGATCCGGCTGAAGCAACGCCTCCACCCGCCATCCAGCAGGGAGCGCCGGCTGCGCTGGGCCGGCTCGACCCGCCGCTGCGGGTCTACGCCACCCTCGGGAACCGGTGCGCGGTTCCACACCTCATTGGTCTGGGCCATCCTGCTCGGCACGGCCGCAATGACCGTCTACGGCGTCCTCGCGTGGCTGCTGCTGCGACCGGCGCTCGGCCGGCCGCCCGTTTGGGGAACCGGCACTTCGGGCAAGCAGGGTGGCATGACGACCCCTGCGACGGCTGTCTCGAACACCTCTGCCGACTCCGTCGGCAACGCCACCGCCTCGGCCGTGGAGGCGGCCCTGGCCGGGGCCGACGGCGCCCGCGAGGCGTGGCGGCACACCGACCCGGGCGAGCGGGCCGCGGCCCTGCGACAGGCTGCGGACCGCGTCCGTGAGCGCGTGCCGGAACTCGCCGACCTCCTGTGCGACGCGACCGGACGCCTGCACCGCGAGGCACGCGCCTCGGTCGAGGTCGCCGCCGACCTGCTCGAGGAGGCGGCCGTCCGAGGGCTCGCCGGCACGGGGCGCAGCCTCGCGGGTTCGGCCGGCGCGATGGACGTGGTGCGCGCCGAACCCCGCGGGGTCGTGGCGGTCCTGACCCCGTGGAACGATCCCTATCCCGCAGCCGCCGGACTCCTGGCGGCCGCCCTCGTGACGGGCAACACGGTGGTGCACAAGCCGTCTGAGCGCTGCACGGCGGCAGGCCTCGCCCTGGCCGACTGCCTTCGCCAGTGCCTGCCCGAGGGCGTGCTCACCGTCGTGACCGGTGACGGGGGTGTCGGCGCCCAGCTCGTCCAGGACGAGCGGGTCCAGTTGGTCGCCCACATCGGCAGCACCCGCGCCGGGCGGGAGATCCGGCGGGTGGTGGGCGCCCGAGGCGCGAGCGCCATCGTGGAGAACGGCGGCAAGGACCCGATCCTCGTCGACGCCGGAGTCGACCCGGTCTGGGCGGCGGAGCAGATCGCGCTCGGCGCCTTCACCAACGCCGGCCAGCTCTGCACCTCGGTGGAACGGGTCTACCTGCACACCTCCATCGCCAGTGCCACGGTCCGCGAGCTGGTGCGGATCGCCGAGTCGCTGCGGCCCGGCGACCCCCGCGACCCCGACACCACGCTGTGTCGGCTCGTGGACGAGCGGCAGCTGGCGGTCGTCGCCGAGCACGTGGACCAGGCCCGGTCCCGAGGGGCGTTGTGCCTCACCGGCGGGGCGCGCCTGGACCGGGACGGCAGCTGGTACGCGCCGACCGTGCTGACCGGGTGCACTGACGACATGCTCGTCATGACCGAGGAGACCTTCGGGCCCGTGGCGCCGGTGCAGGAGGTGGACAGCTGGGAGACCGGCCTGCGCCTCGCACGATCCAGCGAATATGGGCTGGCAGCAACGGTACTCACTCCGGACACCCGTCATGCGTTGGAGGCGGCGGACGAGCTGCAGGTCGGAACCGTCAAGGTCAACGCGGTCTTCGGAGGCGCGCCGGGGGGCTCGGCCGACCCGCGCGGCGCCAGCGGTGACGGCTGCGGCTTCGGGCCGGACCTGCTGCGAGAGATGGTGGCGCTCAAGGCCGTTCACCTGGAGTCGGTGCCCTCCCACTGAGCGGATGGCGGCCGGGCCCGCGCCCGGCCCTACCCTGTGCAGGTGCAGGCCTCCGTGAGCGAGCGCATCCGCCGGCTCCTCCGCACGGTCGAGCTCCGTGCGCGCCAGGGTGGGCGTCAGGCGCTCTTCCGGACGCTGCGACTGACGGCGGCCGCCATGGTGTCGTACCTCATCGCCCATGCCATCTACCCCGACTCCCGTCCCCTGACCAGTCCCCTGACCGCGATCCTCGTGGTCCAGGCGACGCTGTACTCCACGCTCACCATCGGGGTGAGGCGGGTCGGCGCGGTGGTCACCGGGGTGGTCCTCGCGGTGCTCTTCTCCTCCTTCGTCGGGCTCACCTGGTGGAGCCTCGGCACGATCATCGCCGCCGCCATCCTCGTCGGGTACCTGCTGCGGCTGCAGGAGTTCCTGCTCGAGACGCCGATCAGCGCGATGCTCGTGCTCGGCCTCGCCAGCCCCGAGTCGCTCGCGACGACGCGCGTGGTGGAGACCCTCGTGGGCGCGGGCGTCGGGATGCTCCTCAACGTCGTCGTCCCTCCACCGTGGCGGGTCCGTGACGCCGCCAGCAGCGTGCAGGCCGTGGCGGACTCCGTCGGGGACTTCCTCGACCGGGTGGCCGGGGAGGCACCACACCGGCTCACCCACCAGGTCGCACTGGAGTGGCTGGACGAGTCACGCCACCTGGGGCGGAACGTGGAGACGGCCGACCGGGCGTTGGTCGAGGCGGCCGAGAGCCGTCGGCTCAACGTCCGCGCCGCCGGCACCCATGACCCGGAGCCGATCCTGCGCAGCGGTCTGGACTCCCTGGAGCGCGCCGTCGCGTCCCTGCGGGCCCTCTTCCGTGCCCTCGCCGACAGCGCCCCCGACGAGCAGGAGGACGGACAGGAAGCGTATGCCGAGACCCTCCGGCAGGTCTTCGCCGTCCTGGTCCAGGACCTGGCCTCGACCTTCCGTGCCTACGGCCGGCTCGTCGTCGTGGACGCCGGCCCCGCGGCGGGGGAGGCCGAGGAGGCGCTGACCACGACCCTGGAGTCGTTGCGCGAGACGCGGGCGCGGCTCACCGACCTGTTGACCGTGGACGCGCCGGACAGCCCCGCCGCGTGGCTGTTGCGGGACCCGTTGCTGGCGTCGGTCGAGCGGGTGCTGCGCGACCTCGACGTGGAGCAGCGGGCGCGCCGGCGCCAGCAGTGGCAGGAGGCCGTCAGCGGGCTCAGCCGCGCGCAGCAGGCAGCCGCGCGGCTGCGGGCGTCCTCCCGGCAGGTCGCCGAGCTGCCCCGCACCGCCGGCCCGCTCACCCGGCGACCGGTGCGGCGCAGACCGCGTGGTGACGGCGACCCCCGCTGAGGGATCAGCCCTCCTTGCGCGGGCCGGGTGGCGGCGTGTGCTCACCCAGGCCGGGCGGTCGGCCGCCGTCCCCGCTCACGTCGGCACCGGGTCCCGCTGCGCCGCTCCCTTCCTGGCCGTCCTCGTCCTCCTCATCGGGCACGACCAACGGCGAGACATAGATGGGCAGCGGCGCGTACTCCGGCGGAGGTTCGGGAGCCATGCGGTCACTGTCGACCCGCCGCGAGTTGCCGTGCAGGTCCTCGACGCCGGTGAGGTACTTGACCGCGGCGTGGACGGCGGCCACGACCGGGATGGCGAGGATGGCGCCGAAGATGCCGGCGATCAGGCCACCGCCGGTCAGGGCGAGCACGATCGCCACGGGGTGGAGCCGGACGGCCCGGCCGACGATGAACGGCTGCAACAGGTGCGCCTCGATCTGGTTCTCGATGACCAGGACGATCAGCAGGATGAGCGCCGGCACCACTCCCTGGGTGATGAGCGTGACCAGCACCGCCAGCCCGCCGAACAGGAAGGCCCCCACGATCGGGATGAAGCTCCCGAGGAACACCAGCACCGCGAGCGGCACGGCCAGCGGCACCGAGAGCAGGAACAGCACGAAGCCGATCACCACTCCGTGGAAGCAGGCGATGATCGCGGTGCCGACGACCCAGCCGGACAGGACACGCCACGCGCGGTAACCCGCGCCGCGGACGCTCTGCTGGACGTTCCGGGGAAAGAGCCGGACCGTCCAGCTCCACATCCGATCCCCTTCGTCGAGGAAGAAGAAGGTGACGAAGAACATCACGATCAGGCCGGTCACCAGCTCGCCCGCCACCGTTCCCACGGTGAGGGCGCCACTGGCGATGCTCTGGCTGTGCTGCTGCAGGCCCTTGACGAGGCGTTGCTGGAGCTGTTGCAGCTGAACGCTGTTCGTCCCGGGGAGTCGGTCGAGGTAGGTCCGCAGCCGGCTGACCAGGCCGTTGACCTCGTGCACGAGCTGCGTGTAGTTCGCCGCCGTCTGCTGCACGACGAACCAGCCGATCCCGCCCAGCACCAGGAAGGCGATGATCACCGTCCCCCACGTCGCCAGCGCCCGTGGGAAGTGCAGCCGTCGCAGCAGGAGGACGAGCGGGTGCAGCAGGGCGGACAGCAGCAGGGCGAACAGCACCGGCAGGACGACCAGGTAGAGCGTGTTGAAGACGAGTACCAGGGCGAGGAAGGTGACGGACACGATGAGCAGGCGCCAACACCAGGCGGCCGCGATCGCCAGGCCGGCCGGCACGGCGGCCCGGCTCAGCACCTTGCCCTCGGGCGGTCGGTGCAGCCCGTTGCCCTTCGAGGGTGCGCCACCATCCACGGCTCCCGACGCTAACCGGGCGAACGCAGCCGCGCGACCTATCATGGCGGCCATGGAAGGGCTCAGCGAGGACCAGTACGCGCTGCTCTTCACCGTCCGCCACGCCATCCGGCAGTACATGCGGTGGAGCGAGCAACAGGCGAGCCTGCGCGGCCTGAGCCCGCAGCAGCACCAGTTGCTGCTCGCCATCCGGGCCCACCCCGGTGACATGGCGCCCAGCACCGGTCAGGTCGCCGACTACCTCATGGTCCGTCCCAACAGCGCCGTCGAGCTCATCGGCCGCGTCGAGGCCATGGGCCTGGTGGCCCGGTGCCCCGACCACAACGACCAGCGCATCGTCCGGGTCGCGCTCACCGACTCCGGCCGGGCCCTGCTCGAGGAGCTCGCCGCCGCCCACCTGCAGGAGCTCGAGCGCATCGCCGGCCGGTTGCAGATCTCCGCCGAGTTTCTCGAGCACCTGTCGACCGAGTTCATCGAAAAGACGTCGGGACACGATGCTTTGAAGTAGCGGACCCGCCTCGAAGATGCTCCAATGAGGGGAAGAACAGTTCGGGGCCCGATATATCCGCCAGTCGCCCGCCGGGCCTCGAACGCAGAGGCAATCGGACGGAGGCGCGACGATGGCATCGCTCGGGACCCTCACTCGACCCGGGGACGTCCGTTCGCTGCGGCCTCCCGAGCTCGCCGAACTCGCCCAGGAGTTGCGTGAGCTGCTCATCGACACCGTCTGCCGCACCGGCGGACACCTCGGCCCCAACCTCGGCGTGGTCGAGCTCACCATCGCGCTGCACCGGGTGTTCGACTCCCCGCAGGAGCCCATTGTCTTCGACACCGGGCACCAGGCCTACGTGCACAAGGTGCTCACCGGACGTCGAGCCGGGTTCGGCACGCTGCGCCAGCAGGACGGACTGTCGGGCTACCCGAACCGCACCGAGTCCCGCCACGACATGGTCGAGAACTCCCACGCCTCCACTGCCCTGTCGTATGCCGACGGGCTGAGCAAGGGCTTCGCCCTTCGTGGCGAGCACCGCACCGTAGTCGCGGTCGTCGGGGACGGCGCGATGACCGGCGGGCTCGCGTGGGAGGCACTCAACAACCTCGGTGCCTCCGGCCGCCCGGTCGTCATCGTGCTCAATGACAACGGGCGCTCCTACGCGCCCACCGTCGGGGGCCTGCCGCGGCACCTGCGGCGGCTCGTCGAGCACCAGGGCTACGCCGACGTGGTTGCCCGGCTGGGCGGCACGCCCACGGACGACCGGGAGGTGGCGGACCCGCACAGCCTGTTCGGCGCCCTCGGCCTGCACTACCTCGGCCCGGTCGACGGGCACGACGTGCTCGCGCTCGAGGACGCGCTGCAGCAGGCCCGCGAGCACGGACGTCCCACGGTGGTGCACTGCCTCACCCGCAAGGGACTGGGCTACCGGCCCGCCGAGACCGACGAGCACGACCGGATGCACTCCGTGGGGAAGCTCGACGTCGCCACCGGCAAGCCGGCCAGTGCCGGCGCCCGCAGCTGGACCCAGGTCTTCTCGGACGCGTTGGTCGACCTCGGCGACCGGCACACCGACGTGGTCGCGCTCAGCGCCGCGATGGTGGAGCCCACCGGGCTGGCGCCCTTCGCCCAGCGCTACCCCGAGCGCTGCTTCGACACCGGCATCGCCGAGCAGCACACCGTCACCTCGGCCGCCGGTCTGGCCATGGCCGGTGCGCACCCGGTCGTCGCGGTCTACGCCACCTTCCTGGGCCGTGCGTTCGACCAGGCGCTGCTCGACGTGGGTCTGCACCGGCTGCCGGTCACGTTCGTCCTGGACCGGGCGGGCATCACCGGTCCCGACGGGCCCAGCCACCACGGCATCTGGGACCTCGCGATGCTGTCGATCGTGCCCGGCATGCACATCGCCGCACCGCGCGACGCCACCCGGCTCACCGAGGAGCTGACCGAGGCGGTCGCCCACACCGGCGGGCCCACCGCGCTGCGCTTCCCCAAGGCCAGCGCCTCCGAGGACACCCCAGCCGTGGCCTGTTGGCGCGGCCTGGACCTGCTGCACCGTCCGGCCCGTCCCCACGTGCTCCTGGTGGCCGTCGGCCCCATGGCGCAGCCGGCGCTGGCCGCCGCCCACCAGCTCGCCGAGCGCGGGATCCGGTGCACCGTCGTCGACCCACGCTGGGTGCACCCGGTCAACCACTCACTCGCCGACCTCGCCGCCGGGCACCGGCTCGTGGTCACCGTCGAGGACGGCATCCGCGAGGGCGGTGTCGGCACCCACGTCGCGCAGGCGTTCACCGACCTCGGCTGTGACGTGCCGGTGCGCACCGTCGGGCTACCTGTCGACTACCTGCCCCACGGAAGCCGGGCCAACCTTCTCTCGCGCTACGGCCTCGACGCCGACGGGATCGCCCAGGCGGTCATGATCGGTCTCGAGGACGGCGAGCTCGACGCCGCGCCGCTCGACGGCCAGCCGCACCTGCACCTCGCCGGACACCGGGGGGTTTCGTGAGCGTCGGCGCCTACCGGATCGGGGACGCGCTGCCGGAGCCGTCCGGCCGACCCTTCACGGATCCGGCCGCCAGCATGTCCGGGGAGAACTTCCCCGTGGCGCCGGGCGTCCTGCCCCGTCGGCTGCGCGAGCACCTCGTGGCGGTCTACCGCTACGCCCGGTTCGTGGACGACCTCGGCGACGAGGCGGCCGCGGACTCGCGCACGGACCTGCTCGACGAGGTCAGTGCGGACATCCACCGGTTGTATGCCGGGCACGCACCGACGCTGCCCGTCGTGCGCGGGCTGCGCCGCACCGTGGTCGAGTGCGCCCTGCCGGCCGACCCCCTCCTCGCGCTGGTCGAGGCCAACGTCGTGGACCAGAAGGTCACCCGCTACGAGACCTTCGAGGACCTCCTCGACTACTGCATGCTCTCCGCCAACCCGGTCGGGCGCATCGTGCTGCACGTCGTCGACCGGGCCACGCCGGAGCGGCTGGAGCTGTCCGACCGGATCTGCACCGGCCTGCAGCTGCTCGAGCACTGGCAGGACGTCGCCGAGGACTTCGCGGACCCGGCCAAGGGACGCGTCTACCTGCCTCAGGAGGACCTGCGCCGCTTCGGCGTCACCGAGCACGAGCTCGCCGCGGCGGCGGCCTCACCGCAACTGAGGGCGCTGCTCGCGTTCGAGACCGACCGTGCCCTCGCCTGGCTCGACTCCGGCGCCCCGCTGGTCTCCACCCTGCGGGGCTGGGGGCGCCTCGCGGTGTCGGGCTACGTCGCCGGGGGCCGAGCGGCCGCCGCGGAGCTGCGACGCTGCGGCTACGACCCCCTGACCCGGGTGCCCAAGCCGCGCAAGAGCCACATCGCCAGGGCGTGGCTCACCGCGACGGTGAGGTGGCCCGGATGAGCTCGCTGAGCCTGGAGCAGGCCTACGCCCGGTGCGAGCAGATCACCCGCGCCGAGGCCCGCAACTTCTCCTACGGCATACGCCTCCTGCCACCGGTGAAACGGCGTGCCCTGTCAGCGGTCTACGCCTTGGCCCGGCGCATCGACGACATCGGTGACGGTGACCTCGACCGGGGCGCCAAGCGCCGCCTGCTCGAGCAGACCCGGCACGACCTGGACCACCTCGACACCGCGACCTCCGACCCGGTGCTCGTGGCGCTGTGCGACGCCGCCCAGCGGCTGCCGATCCCGTTGCCTGCGTTCGGCGAGCTCATCGACGGCTGCGAGGCCGACGTCGAGGGCCGGCACTACCAGACCTTCGAGGAGACGGTGTTCTACTGCCGGTGCGTCGCGGGCTCGATCGGCCGGATCTCCTTGGGCGTCTACAACCCGCCGCGGCGCGTGCAGGCCCAGCCGCTGGCCAACACGCTGGGCCTCGCCCTGCAGCTGACGAACATCTTGCGCGACCTGCGCGAGGACCGGCTCGTCGGTCGGGTCTACCTGCCGCAGGAGGACCTCGACCGGTTCGGCTGCACGCTGGACGTCGGGCCCGACGCGGTCCTGCAGGACCCACCCGAGCGCTTCACGGCGCTCGTCCGGTTCGAGGCCGACCGCGCCGAGCGCTGGTACGCCGAGGGGCTGCAGCTGCTGCCCCTGCTGGACCGACGCAGCGCGGCCTGCACCGCGGCCATGGCCGGCATCTACCGGCGGCTGCTCGCCCAGATCGCTGAGGACCCCGAACCGATCCGCTCCGCCCGGCTGTCGCTGTCGCCGCGGGCGAAGGCAGCCGTGGCGGCGAAGGCGCTGCTGCGGAGGGCTGCATGAGCGGCCGTACCCACGCACCGACACCCGGGAGGTCACCTGATCGAGGCGCCCCTGCCCGGCACGTCGCCGTGGTCGGCGGCGGCCTCGCCGGCATCAGCGCAGCGATCCGCCTGGCCGACGCCGGCTGCCGGGTGACCCTCTTCGAGGGGCGGCCGCGGCTCGGTGGCGTCGCCTCCTCGTTCCACCGGGACGGCCTGCACGCCGACACCGGTCAGCACGTCCTGCTCCGCTGCTACACCGCCTACCGCGGGCTGCTGGCACGGCTCGGGGTGGCCGACCTGGCTCCCCTCCAGCCGCGCATGGACATCCCGGTCCTCTTGCCTGGCGGAGTGCGAACTCGGCTGCGGCGCGGCCGGCTCGGCCCCGCTCCCCTGCACCTGCTGCCCGCCCTGACCGGGTATGCCGGACTCTCACCCCGGCAGCGGCTACGCGCCTCGGTCGCCGCCGCGGCCCTCGGGCGGCTGGACCCGAGCGACCCTGCGACCGACGAGCAGACCTTCGGCCACTGGCTGCGTCGACACGGACAGGACGAGCAGACGCTCCGGCGGCTGTGGGGGCTGGTGACGGTGGCCGCCCTGAACACCGGCCCCGACGAGGCCTCCCTCGCGCTGGCCGCAACCGTCTTCCAGCAGGGGCTGCTCTCGGCCGTCGACGCCGGCGACATCGGCATCCCGGTGGCCCCGCTGTCACGGCTGCACGATGACGCGGCACAGCGCACGATGGAACGACTCGGTGTCTCGATCCACTTGCGCAGCAAAGTTTCTGCCGTCGCGCCGACCCCTGAGGGGTTCACCGTGGCCGTGCGCTCCGGAGCAGACCGCCGACCCGAGCAGGTGCCCGTCGACGGCGTCGTCCTCGCCGTCCCGCACCCGCAGGCGGCCCGGATCGTGCCGGACGCCGCGGGCTGTGACAGCGGGTCGTGGACGGGTCTGGGCGCCTCGCCGATCCTCAACCTGCACCTGCGGGTCGACCGCCGCGTCCTCGACGTCGCCGCCGGCGAGCACCTGTTCGGATCGTTCGCCGCCGCGCCGGACTCCCCCGTGCAGTGGGTCTTCGACCGTTCGCTGCAAGCGGGCGTCACCGACGGGCAGTACCTCATCACCTCCGTGTCGTCTGCTGGTGAGGTTGCCTCGTGGCCGAGCGAACGGATTCAGGCGCAACAGGTCTCGGCGCTCGCGGAGCTGCTGCCCGCGCTGCGCGCGGCCCGGGTCCTCGACGCCTTCGTCACCCGCGAGCCGGCAGCGACCTTCCACCAGGTGGCGGGCACGGCCCGGCTGCGGCCGCCGGCCCGAACCGCTCTGGACGGGCTCGTCCTCGCCGGCGCCTGGACCGCTACCGGCTACCCCGACACGATGGAGGGCGCGGTCCGCAGCGGGCTCGCCGCGACGGATGTCCTGCTGGGCACTAGAGTTTCGCGGTCGGCGACGCAGACGAGCGCGACGGGACCACACGGCATACCCGGTCGTCCGTCCCGACCGCGCACGGCTGACTCCCCACGCTCCCAGCCACCCCTTCAGGAGGTGACGGCATGAGAACCCCACAGAGTTCTCCTCCTCCGCTCCGCTCCCCCGAACAACTCTGCGAGGACCCCAGATGAGAGCGCCGATGACCGACAGCCTCGATGAGGCGCGCGGCCTGGCCCGTGAGGGCGTCCGGCGCGCACTGGACCGGCTGGACGCCGACGACCGCAAGGTGTGCGGCTACCACCTCGGGTTCTGGGATGCCGCCGGCATCGACACGAGCACCCCGGATTCCGCCGGGGGCAAGCAGATCCGTGCAATGCTCGCGCTCCTGTCCGCCCAGGCAGCCGGCGCGCCGGCACGGGACGGCATCCCCGCCGCGGTCGCCTGCGAGCTCGTGCACAACTTCTCGCTGCTGCACGACGACATCATGGACGGCGACACCGAGCGGCGGCACCAGCCGACGGCCTGGTCGGTCTATGGCAGCGCGTCAGCGATCCTCGCCGGTGACGCGATGCTGTCCCTGGCCTGCGAGGTGCTGGCCGAGTCACCCAGCCGGACCGCGGCGTGGGCCGTTCGCTGCCTGTCCGCCGCGACACGGCGCCTGATTGCCGGGCAGACAGCCGACCTGGCGTTCGAGGAGCGCCGCGACGTCACTCCCAAGGAGTGCCTCGCGATGGAGCGCGACAAGACCGGCGCGCTGCTGGCCTGCTCCGCCTCGCTGGGCGCCGTGCTGGTCGACGCTCCCGCGTCGATGGCGGTGGGGCTGGCCGAATTCGGCGACCACCTCGGTGCCGCCTTCCAAGCCGTGGACGACCTGCTCGGCATCTGGGGAAGGCCGGAGCGCACGGGCAAGCCGGTGCTGTCCGACCTGCGCGCCCGCAAGAAGTCGCTGCCCGTCGTGGCGGCCCTCGCCTCCGAGACGGACGCGGGGCGCCGGTTGGGCGAGCTGTACTTCCGGCGCGAGCCACTGGACGAACCACTCCTGCGCGAGGCGGCGACGCTCGTGGAGCACGCCGGTGGACGGGACTTCGCCGAGCGCACCGCCGACGACGAGCGGGCCGCCGCGCTGGCGGCGCTGGACGGTCTCGCCCTGCCCGAAGAGGTGCACGACCGCCTTCGGGACCTCACCGACCAGCTCGCCACGCGGGACCACTGACGACCACGCACGAGACCACCGCCGCACATCGCGGCACGACTGAGACCGACGGAGGACGTTCCAGGATGACCATGACGCACGGGGGGTCGCCTCTCGACACCGACCACGCCGCAGGGCAGGAGGCCCTGCAGCGGGGTGTCGAGCGACTACTGTCCATGCAGCACGAGGGCGGCTGGTGGCACGCCGAACTCGCCACCAACGTCACCATGGACGCCGAGGACCTGTTGATGCGGGAGTTCCTCGGCGTGCGGACCGCCGAGCAGACCGAGCAGTCCGCGCGGTGGATCCGCAGCCAGCAGCGCAGTGACGGCTCCTGGGCCACCTTCTACGGCGGACCGCCGGACCTGTCCACCACCGTCGAGGCCTACCTCGCGCTCAAGCTCGCCGGGGACGGTGCCGACGAACCACACCTCAAGGCGGCCCGTGAGGTCGTCCTCGACCTCGGCGGGCTCGAGCAGACCCGCGTGTTCACGCGGATCTGGTTGTCGCTGTTCGGGTTGTGGGACTGGGCAGAGGTGCCGGCCCTCCCGCCGGAGATGATCTTCCTGCCCAAGTCGGCTCCGCTGAACGTCTACAACTTCTCCTGCTGGGCGCGCCAGACGATCGTGCCGCTCACGATCCTGTCCGCGCTGCGCTCCCGTCGCCCGATCCCCGTGCGCCTCGGTGAGCTGTATGCCGACCCGCGCACCCCGGTTCGCCCGCAGGGCCGCACGCTCACCCGGGCCGGGAAGGCGTTCCACGCCCTCGACCGGGTGCTGCAGCGCTACGAAAAGCTGCCGCGGAAGCCATTGCGCCAGCAGGCGATCGGTCGTTGCGCCGAGTGGATCATCGCTCGCCAGGAGGCCGACGGTGGCTGGGGCGGCATCCAGCCGCCGTGGGTCTACTCCCTCATGGCCCTGCACGAGCTCGGCTACGCGCTGGACCACCCGGTGATCGCCCAGGGCCTCCAGGGCTGGGAGCGGTTCACCATCCGGGAGGACACACCCGAGGGGCCCATCCGGCGCATCGAGGCCTGTCAGTCCCCGGTGTGGGACACCGCGCTGGCGCTCATCGCGCTCGGCGACGCCGGCGTCGACCGCGACCACCCGGCGCTGGCGAAGGCCGGGGAGTGGTTGTGCGACGAAGAGATCCGCGTCCGAGGTGACTGGGCGGTCCGGCGGCCCACGCTGCCGGCCGGCGGCTGGGCGTTCGAGTTCGACAACGACAACTATCCCGACATCGACGACACCGCCGAGATCGTCATGGCGTTGCACCGCACCCCCGACACCCCGCGCGCCGCGGCCGCCTCGCAGCGCGGCATCGCCTGGGTCGAGGGAATGCAGTGCTCCGACGGCGGCTGGGCGGCCTTCGACGTGGACAACACCGACGAGCTCGCCTACCAGATCCCGTTCTGCGACTTCGGGGCGGTGATCGACCCGCCGAGCTCGGATGTCACGGGCCACGTCGTGGAGATGCTCGCCCGGGAGGGACGGGGGGACGGCACCGCCGCCCGGCGCGGGGTGCAGTGGCTCCTGGACCACCAGCAGGCCGACGGATCCTGGTACGGCCGCTGGGGCGCCAACTACGTCTACGGCACCGGCGCCGCGGTGCCGGCGCTGGTGCTCACCGGGCACTCTCCCGACAGTGCCCCCATCCGGCGCGCCGTGCAGTGGCTGGAGAGCCGCCAGAACGCCGACGGGGGGTGGGGTGAGGACCTGCGCTCCTATGAGGACGCGTCGTGGGCCGGGCGCGGCGAGTCGATGCCCTCCCAGACGGCGTGGGCCCTCATCGCGCTCGAAGCGGCCGGTCAGGCCGACGGTGCGGCCGCACGGCGTGGGGTCGACTGGCTCGTGCGCAACCAGGAGCCGGACGGCGGCTGGGACGAGCCGTACTTCACCGGGACCGGCTTCCCCGGCGATTTCTACATCAACTACCACCTCTACCGGATGGTGTTCCCCATCAGCGCCCTCGCGCGCTGCCTGCGGAGCCGCCGATGACCATCCCCTTCACCGTCTGCGCACCGTCCCGTCCGGAGGCCCGGTCGGTGGCGCGCGGGTTGCCGCACGGCCGCATCAGGCGGATCGGCGTGGGCCGCCGGCGTGCCGGCCTCGCCGGCGCCGACCCGACGCTGCGTGGGGCCAGTGCGCTGGCGGTGGTCGGCATCGCCGGTGGGGTGGACCCGCAGGTCCGCAGCGGCGACGTCGTGGTCGCGACCGAGGTCCGCGGGGCCGGTGCACCGGTCCCCTGCCCGAGCGCCCCGCTGCTGGCCGGCCAGCTCGCCCGGTCCGGTCTGCGGGTGCACACCGGACCGGTGCTCAGCACCGACCACGTGGTCAGTGACCGGGAGCGCGCCGATCTCGCCGCCGACGGCGTGCGCTGCGTCGACATGGAGTCGGCGTGGCTCCTCAGCTCGGCCCGGCCCACTGCCGCGGCGGTCGTCCGCGTCATCGCTGACGACGCCTCCGCCCCGCTCCTGCGACCGGCGACGGTCCCCCGGCTCACCAGCGCCGTGCGCCGCCTGCGCGAGGTGGGCGGTCCGCTGGCGGACTGGGGCCGCGCCCTGGCACCGCGGCAGGTGCTGCTGGCGGGTCCGCGGTCCTTCTGTGCCGGGGTCGTCCGGGCCGTCGACGTGGTCGAGCGCACCCTCGAGCAGCACGGTGCTCCGGTCTACGTGCGCAAGCAGATCGTGCACAACGCCCACGTGGTGCGGGACCTGGAGTCCCGCGGCGCCGTCTTCGTCGACGAGCTCGACCAGGTGCCACAGGGTCTCCCGGTGATCTTCTCCGCGCACGGCGTCTCTCCCGCCGTGCGCTCCGAGGCGAACTCCCACGGCCTGGACGTCATCGACGCCACCTGTCCCCTGGTGAGCAAGGTTCATGCCGAGGTGCGGCGGTTCGCCGATGCGGGCGACACCGTGCTGTTCATCGGCCATGCCGGTCACGAGGAGACCGAGGGCACGATGGGTGAGCGGCCCGGACATACCGTCCTGGTCGAGGACCGGGAGCAGGCCGCCACGGTGACGGTGCCCGATCCCGGCCGGGTGTCCTACCTGGTCCAGACCACGTTGGCCGCCGACGAGGTCGACGGGATCGTCGACGTGCTCCGGCGGCGGTTCCCCGGCCTGCGCGGTCCGGCGTCGGAGGACATCTGCTACGCCACGACCAACCGCCAGCAGGCGCTGCAGGCCGTGGCCACCGACTCCGACGTCGTCCTGGTCGTCGGCTCGGCCAACTCGTCCAACTCCCGCCGACTCGTCGAGACCGCGCAGCGGCTCGGCACCCCCGCCCACCTCATCGACGAGGCGGGCGACATCGACCTGAACTGGCTCGTCGATGCCCATACGATCGGACTGACCGCCGGCGCCTCCGCACCGACCGCACTGGTCGACGAGGTGGTCGCCGCTCTCGGCGGCCTCGGCCCGCTCGACGTCGTGTCCCGCGACGTCACCGAAGAGAACGTCCACTTCACCCTGCCCAAGGAGGTGCGGAAGAGATGAACATGCCCATTCGCCAAGGTGTTCGAATGGCTGCCTATCTCGCGAAGCAGAAGATGAAGAAGCGGGAGAAGTTCCCGCTCCTGGTGGAGCTCGAGCCGCTGTTCGCGTGCAACCTCGCCTGTGCTGGCTGCGGGAAGATCCAGCACCCGGCCGACGAGCTGCGGCGCCGGATGCCGGTCGACCAGGCCGTCGGGGCGATCGAGGAGTGCGGCGCGCCGATGGTCTCCATCGCCGGCGGGGAGCCGTTGATGCACCCCGACATCGACAAGATGGTCAACGAGCTCGTGGCCCGCAAGAAGTTCGTCTACCTGTGCACCAACGCCATGCTGGTGCGCAAGTGGTGGGACCGCTTCGACTTCAAGCCGTCCCCGTACTTCGCGTTCACGATCCACCTCGACGGACTCAAGGAGCGGCACGACGCCTCGGTGTGCCAGGAGGGCGTCTTCGACGAGGCGGTCGAGGCCATCCGGTGGCTCAAGGACCGCGGCTTCCGGGTCACGACGAACACCACGGTGTTCAACACCGACAGCCCGCAGACCGTGATCGACGTGCTCGACTTCCTCAACGACGAGGTCAAGGTGGACCAGATGATGGTCTCCCCGGCCTACGCCTACGAGAAGGCGCCCGACCAGGACCACTTCCTGGGCGTCACGGAGACCCGCGAGCTGTTCCGCAAGACGTTCGCGAACGGCAACCGCAAGCGCTGGCGGCTCAACCACAGCCCGCTGTTCCTCGACTTCCTCGAGGGCAAGGTCGACTTCCCCTGCACCGCGTGGGGCATCCCGAGCTACTCGCTGTTCGGCTGGCAGAAGCCGTGCTACCTGATGGGTGACGGCTACGCCAAGACCTACCAGGAGCTGCTCGACACCACCGACTGGGACAAGTACGGCCGCGGACGCGACCCACGGTGCGACAACTGCATGGCGCACTGCGGCTACGAGCCGACGGCCACCCTCGCGACGATGGGCTCGCTCAAGGAGTCGCTGCGCGCCCTGCGCAGCTGACCCCTCGCCTGGCCGACCGGGTCAGCCGAACCGGTCGGCCAGCGCGGCGTAGAGCCCGGGAGCCGTTGCACGCACCGCGATCGGCAGCCGCAGCCAGCGGGGCCGGACGACCTCGGTCCGGTCGTGCTCGACGGCGGCCACGGTGGCGGCCGCGAGCCGGGCGGCCGGCAGGGGTCGAGGGAAGCGGCGGTCATAGCTGCTGCCGCGGCGGGTGAAGAAGGGCGTGGCCACGACACCCGGTAGCACCGTGGTCACGCGGATCCCGCTCGGCGCCAGCTCGTCGCGCAGGCTCTTGGCGAACGTGAGCAGCCCGCCCTTGCTCGCGGCATACGCGGCCTCCTCCGCGACGCCGAGGGCACCGGCGATCGAGGCGACGAAGACCAGGTGACCCGAGCCGCGCGCCACCATGGCGGGCAACCACTCCCGCGTCAGCTGGACCGGCACGCGCAGGTTCAGCTCGAGCACCCGGTCGACGTCCTGCGCGGACTGGCAGCCGAGCTCACCGGCGAGGCCGATCCCCGCGTTGTGCACGACGACGTCCGGGGGACGCGAGCGGAACCGCGCGGCCAGCTCCGCCCGCTGACCGGCGTCGGCGAGGTCGACGACCAACGGCTCGCCCCCGGTGCCGGCGCACACCTTGGCCAGCCGCGCCTCGTCCCGGCCGAGCAGCGTGAGGCGCGACCCGCTCGCGTGCAGCGAGGTGGCCAGCGCGGCCCCGATCCCGGAGGAGGCGCCGGTCACCAGCACGTGCGCACCGCGCAGCGACGTCACGGCACCACGCCCTCGGCGCGCGGGCCGGCTGCCGCGGCGGCGGCCGGTGCCGCGGCGGCGGCCGGTGCCGCGGCGGTCACGTCGCCTGCTCCAGCGAGGCCCCCGGCTCCCGGCGCAGCTCGTCGGCGACGGTCTGGGCGCGGTTCGCCAGGATGCTGACGCCCCCGGCCATGGCCACGAGGGCGACCACCTCGCCGAAGGTCCGCCACAGCCCCGGGCTCAGGGAGTCGCCGAGCCAGAGCAGACCGATGAGGATCGACACGATCGGGTCGCCGACATTGATGGTCGCGACCGCGACCGAGCCGAAGGCCCCCTCCTGGAACGCATGCTGGTTGAGCAGGAAGCCGGCCGGGGCCACGACGATGATCGCGTAGAGCTGCCACTGCAGGAAGAACTCGTGCAGCTCACCCGAGATGAGCAGGCTGCGCACCAGACCGGCGGTCGCGCCGTAGCAGCACGCCGTCGCGATGGCGATCGGCACGACGCTCCACTCGTCGGGCAGGCCCTTGGAGATCGACAGGCAGACCGCGACGGCCGCCACGAGGGCGATCCCGAGCCAGACCGCGTCCCAGGGGCCGATGTGCTCGTGCCCGGACCGGGGGCGGGCGACGAGCAGGAAGGCGGACAGCCCGAGCAGCGCCAGCACCGCGGCCAGCACGATGAGCCGGTCGAGCTTCTTGCGCATGGTGAGCCGCGCGAACAACAGGTAGAACAGCACGCCCGTCACCAGCAGCGGCTGCACGACCGGGAGCGGCGCGAAGCGCAGGGCCAACACCTGGAGCACGAAGCCGAGGGCGCTGAGCACGACGCTGTAGCGGAACCTGGGGATTTGCACGAGCTGCACCAGCAGGGTGGGCTGCAGCGGCCCGCTCTCCGGAGCCGAGCGCGCCGCCTGGTGCTGCAGGAAACCGGCTCCGCCGAACGAGGCGGCGGCGCCGATGGCGGCCGGCACGGCGACCAGCCACGTGAGCGCGCTCATGTCCCGCCGTTCGGGGCGCGGTCGGAGCGCTCGGAGCGGTCGGAGCCGGGCGCGGAGTCCCCGGAGTCGGCGCCGTCGTCCACGCCCGCCTCGGCACGGGCGTCGCGCACGGCCTCGAGCACGGCCGCCCGGACCTGCTCGTGGGTGAGCGGCACCTCGTCGGACATGAGGATGCCGATCCCGGCGGTCTCGTCGTGCAGGATCACGCCGACCGTGAGCGGCACGTCGTGGGCGAGCGGCAGGACGGGGTAGAGCGCCCGGCAGCGCGCTCCCGCGCACCAGCGGGGACCCCGCGCAGCCGGCATGTAGGACACGATGCTGTTGAAGAAGCGCCGGTTGTAGACCGTCTGGGCAAACCAGCGGTGCACCGACGCAGGCAGGTGCCCGGCCATCCGCATCACGGCCTCGGCGCCCTGCGGCTCACCGCGGACGACGCGGCGGCGGACCTCCGCGCGCACCTGACCGACCCGCTCGCTGAAGGACATCGGAGCGGTGGGCAGGTCGATGGCCACCGACCCGGTCCAGTTGCCGAAGATCCGGTCCATCCGCGGCGGGCGCATCGCGATCGGGAGCATGACCCGCAGCGGCTCCCCCGGGGTGAGCAGGTCGGCCTGCGCCAGCACCCGCCCGAGGCTGTCCGCGACCAGCGACAGCACGACCTCGTGGGTGTGCGCCCGGTGGGCGCGCCCCAGCGCGCGCAGCTCGGTGCGTGGCACGCCGACCATCACCGTCCGCCGGCCGGAACCGCCGACCGGTCGGTTGAGGGCGTGGGAGGGTGGGCGGCCGCGCGTGGCCAGGCTCGCCAGGCCGCGCACCGTGAGCGCCGCCTGAAGCCCGACCCGCTTGGCGTGCTCGACCGGCCCGGACGGGGCGCTGTCCACCGAGGGCGCCCGCTCCCGCAGTGGGTCACCGGGCTCGGGCGTCAGCACGCGGTCGAACAGCCCGAGGGCGGAGATCCCGTCGCCGTAGACGTGGTGCATCCGCAGCGCCAGCATGCTGCGCGTCGACCCGTCGCTGCGCACGAGGTGGGCCTGCCACGCGGGCCGGTCCCGCCGCATCGGGGTCGACCAGAAGCGGTCGACCGCCTCCTGCACGGCGCCCGCCCCGCCGGCGACCTCCTCCACGGTCACGTGCTCGTCCAGGTCGACGTCGCTGGGCCGCCACCACAGCCGGCCCCGGCTGACCACCCGCTGCCGCAGCGGGGACAGGCTGATCACGCTGTCGGCGATGGCCCGGCGCAGCGCGTCCCGGCTCAGCTCCTGCCCGGGCGCCACCTCGTCGAGCTCCAGCGTCGCGCCGATCTCCTGCAGCGCGGCTCCGCGTTCGACGTAGGAGAAGAACGCGTCCTGGGGCCGCACCCGCCACCGGCCCCCGTCACGGTCGCGAGCGGTGAGGGTCTGCAGACCGGTCGCCAGGTCGTGCCCGTCCCGGTGCGCCTGCGCCCGCTCGGTCAGCCGGTCCAGGACCGTCGCGTCCCGCACGGCCGCCCGCACGTAGTTCTCGAGCGCCTCGGTGGTCGTGCACAGCTCGGCGAGGCCGGCGACGACCATGAGATCGGCATTCGCCTTGCCGTGGGCGGCGATCGGCTGCGACATCAGCAGCGGCCGGCCGGTCGCCAGGGCTTCGAGCGCGGTCGCTCCCCCGGCGTTGGACAACACCAGGTCGGCCGCCTGCACGTAGCGCGGCATCTGGTCGGTCCACCCCATGGCCAGCAGCCGCTCGGCCGGTTCCCCCAACGCCTCCAGCCGCCGCTTGGTCTGCTCGTTGCGTCCGCAGGCCGCGACGACCTGTACCTCGGGTGCTGCGCGCAGCAGGGCCCGCACGGTGGCGTCGGTGTCGCCGAAGGCGTAGGCGCCACACGACACGAGCACGGTGAAGCGGTCGGTGGGCAGCCCGAGCTCGGCCCGCGCCTGCTGCTTCTCCCCCGGGTGGAAGCGCCCCACGACCGGCGGGGCACAGACCTGCACCCGGGCACCCGGCTCACCGGCGAGGGCGACCGGCACGGCGACCTCGTGCATGAGCACGTTGCTGTCGAGGTCGGCATACACCCAGAAGGGGTGCGGGGAGAAGTCCGAGACGTAGGCCGCGGTCGGGACGCGCAGCCCGCGGTGTCTTCGCAGCCAAGCCAGCCCCGAGCTACCCAGGGGGTAGGTGGACAGGATGAGATCCGGTGCGAACCGGTCGATCTCGTCCTTCAGGCGCCGCCCGCACCAGCTCCCGGTGAACCGCTTGGACGCCCGCGTGAACCAGCGGTGGCGCCACAACGAGGAGTAGAACAGCTCGTACAGCCACGGGGTGTCCTCGACGTTGCTGACATAGATCCGCCGGAACCACGGACCGATGCCCGGACCCATCACGTCGAGGGTGTCGAGGCGCTTGGTCTCGGTGCCGGGCCAGATCGTGCAGACCGCCTCCTCCAGCGCCGCCGCGGTGGCCTCGTGTCCACCGCCCATGTCGGCCGAGACGGTGAGCACCCGTCGGGGAGGACCTGCCGTGGTCGGTGCTGGTGGGACGGATGTGGTGGGCACGTTCTCAGGCTATCGGCGCCGCGGTATGCCGGCACTCGGGTTCTTCCCGGCGCGTCGCGCCCTGCGGCGCGCACCTGCGAGGCGGCGTCAGAGGGACCTTGGGCCCTGTTCCGCAGCAGCGTACGGACCGATGGTGGAGTTGACCACCCCCGCGGAACCAAGGAGGCACCATGAACCACGGAGCCCACGGAATCGTCGTCGGCGTCGACGGCTCACCCTCGAGCGACGCCGCACTGGACTGGGCCGTCGAGGACGCCCGTCGCCGCCGGCTGCCCCTGCACCTCGTGCACGCGCGAGGGCTGGACAACTGGTGGTACGCCGCCGGTGCCGTCGCCCCCGCCGAGCTGGCCAGTGACCTCCCGGACGAGCTGCTCCGAGACCGGGTCGCACGGGCGAAGGCGCTCGCCCCGGAGCTGGAGGTGACCGGCGAGTCCAACAGCGACAACGCCGCGCCGACCCTGATCACGCTCTCGGAGCGCGCCGACACGATCGTCCTCGGCGCACGCGGGCACGGGACCCTGCGCGGGGTGCTGCTCGGCTCGGTGTCGATGCAGGTCGTCGCGCACGCCCACTGCCCCGTCGTCGTGGTCCGGGAGGACCACCGCCCGGAGCGCGAGCACCGGCGCATCGTCGTCGCCGTCGACGGCACGGCCATCTCGAGCGCCGCAGTGGAGTACGCGTTCGCCCAGGCCGCCGAACGCGGCACCGACCTGGTGGCGATGCACGCCTGGTGGGCCGACCTGTCCGGCCACCCGCACCGGCTGGACTCGCTGGAGGACCAGCAGGCCGCCTACGTCGAGGAGCAGCGGCGCATGGTGGCCGAGTCGGTCGCCGGCTACGCCGAGAAGTACCCGCAGGTGGCGGTGCACCACCGGGTGGTGCGTGCCCAGCCGGTCGAGGCGCTCGTCACCGAGTCCGCGGCCGCGGAGCTGCTCGTGGTGGGCAGCCGCGGGCGCGGCGGCTTCCGCGGGCTGCTGCTCGGCTCGGTCAGCCTGCGGGCACTGCAGCAGGCGCACTGCCCGGTGGCCGTCGTCCGCAACCGGGAGCACGCCGACGCCGCCCACCGGACCGGCGAGGCCACGAGCTAGCCCACGGGCACCCGCCGCCGCCCCGTCGGTGGCGCCGGCGCACACCCGCTCCCTGCTCGGGGGAAGGGGGCCCAAGGTCCCTGTTGCCGGGCCGCCTCTCCCCGGACACTCGAACTGTCCCCACCTGACCGGACCGCAACCCGGTCCACCGCCCACGAAAGTGACCCGATGACCACCTCGAACGACACCCGCCCGCAGCCCCCGGCCGCGCCACCGCGCGGTACCGGTCACCCGGGCCTCATGCTTGCGCTCGCGCTCGCCGGCTTTGCCCTCAACTTCTGGGCGTGGGCCCTGCTCAGCCCGCTGGGACCGCGCTTCCAGCAGCTGCTGTCCCTGTCCCCCTCCCAGGTCGCCCTCCTCGTGGCGGTCCCGGTGGTCGTCGGCTCGCTCGGCCGCATCCCCGTCGGCGCGCTCACCGACCGGTTCGGCGGCCGGGTGATGTTCCCGCTGGTCTCCCTCGCCACGCTCGTCCCCGTCCTCTTCCTCGGGTATGCCGGCCAGGGCTCGCTGACGAGCCTGCTCGTCGGCGGCTTCTTCCTCGGCATCGGCGGCACCGCCTTCGCCGTGGGCGTGCCGTTCGTCAATGCGTGGTTCCCGCCGGAGCGCCGCGGCCTCGCCATCGGCGTCTTCGGTGCGGGCATGGGCGGCACCGCGATCAGTGCGCTGACCACGGTCAAGCTCGTCGACGGGCTGGGCCAGACCACTCCGTTCCTGGTGACCGCCGTGGCGCTGGCCGCCTACGCCGCCGTCTCGTGGCTCGTGCTGCGCGACAGCCCGAGCCGGGTGGTGCCCACCGAGCCGCTGTCCCGGCGCCTCGCCGCCACCGCGCGGCTCAGCATCACCTGGCAGGCCGCAGCGCTCTACGCCGTCGCCTTCGGTGGCTACGTGGCCTTCTCGGTCTACCTGCCGGCCTACCTCAAGACCGCCTACGCCCTCACTCCCGCGGACGCCGCCAACCGCATGGCCGGCTTCGTGCTCCTCGCCGTGCTGCTGCGGCCGATCGGCGGCTGGCTGTCGGACCGTCTGGCCCCCGTGCCGGTGCTGGCGTCCGCCCTCGGGGTCACCGCCGTCGCTGCGGCTGCGCAGGCCTTCACGCCGCCGCTCATGCCGGTGGGCACGCTGGCCTTCCTCGCGATGGCGGCTGCGCTCGGCGTCGGCAGCGGAGCCACCTTCGCCCTCGTCGCGCAGCGCACCCCCCGCGGCAGCGTCGGGGCGGTGACCGGCGTCGTCGGGGCCGCCGGTGGGCTCGGCGGCTTCCTGCCCCCACTGGTGATGGGCTTCCTCTACGGCCGGACCGGGTCCTACGGCATCGGGTTGGCCCTCCTGTCCCTCGTCGCGGTGGCCGCGGTCGTGCTCACGCTCACCGTGGTGCGGCGCGGCAGCCGTCCACGGACCAGCACGGCGAGCAGGGGCCGGCGTGTGCGGAGCCGTTCCGTCGGACGGCTCGCGAGCTGACGAGTCGCCGTTCCCGCTGAGGCCGCCGGGCACCGTGGTGCCCGGCGGCCTCCGTGTGCCCGCACACCATCCCCGAGACCGGGCCACCCGACCGCACCCGGCACCGCCGCCCGCACGCCATCCCCGAGACCGGGCCACCCGACCGCACCCGGCACGGCCGCCGCGCGTGACGCCCGCGCCCGCCGTCGCGCGTGACGGCCGCGCCGACGGGGTAGGAGGGGTCCGTCCTTGGCCGACCGAGTGTCACCCATGCGAAGGAGGAGCCGGTGACGGATCCCACAGGCAAGGAGAACCGGTGCTCGGCGTCGGCCTGATGCTGCTGGCGGCCTTCTGCAACGCCTCCGCCTCGGTCCTGCAGCGGAAGGCGAGCAAGAAGGAGGCGACCGACGCGCAGTTCTCGCTGCGCATGTTCTGGGACCTGGTGCACCGGAAGGTCTGGGTGTTCGGGATCCTCACGATGATCACCGGCTTCCTGCTGCACGCGGTGTCCATCTCGATCTCGCAGATCGCGATGGTCCAGCCGCTGCTCGTCGCCGAGCTGCCGTTCACCTTGGTGCTCGCGGCCATCACCTTCCACCTCCCGGTCAGCAAGCGGGACTGGACCGCCATCGCCATGGCCTCCGTCGGGCTGGGTGCCTTCGTGGGCAACCTGGCCCCGCACGGCGGGTCCGCGTACAAGGTGGACCCGTTGACCTGGGCGATCGCCATCGCCGCCACGCTGCTCGGGGTCGGGACGCTGGTCGTGCTCGGCTACCGTGGCAAGGACGAGCACCGGGCGGCCTTCCTCGGGGTCGCGACCGGCGGGATCTTCGGCCTGAACTCCTCCCTCATCGCCGGTGTCGGCGCCTCGGTCTCGCACGGCGGCAGCATCTTCCTGACGTGGCAGACCTACGGGGTCGGCATCATCGCCCCCACGTCGTTCTTCCTGCTGCAGAACGCGCTCGCCGCCGGCAACCTCGTGGCCTCGCAACCGGGCTTCACACTGACCAACCCCCTGGTGTCCGTCGCCTACGGCCTCGTCGTCTTCAACGAGCAGACCCGGCAGGGCATCTTCGTCTACGCAGCCGTCGCGGGTGCGGTCCTCATCGGCGCCGGCACCATCCTGCTGTCGCAGTCCAAGCTCCTGCAGCCCGACGGTGACCACCACGAGGAGGGCGCCGAGGACTCCGGGGACTCCGGGGAGGACTCCGGCGGCGGTGGCCCCGGGCAGGACGCGCCCGAGGGGTCCGGGGACTCCGCGGACTCCGGACAGAGGTCCCCGGAGCACTCCGGACCGCAGGGAGGGCCCGACGCGGGCGGTCAGTCCGCGGCGGAGTCGTCGGCCTGAGTCGCCGCTGCCCGGCCGGACGGGTGTGTGTGGCCGCGCAAGGACACCGGGAGGGCGAGCGCCAGCAGAGCGGATGCCAGCGTCAGCGCCGCCACTGCCCAGAAGACGACGGTGATGTTGTCGTTGCCCACCCAGAGCCCGACGAGCAGCACGAGGAACGCTCCCACGCCGTTGGCCAGGCCCAGCGCGATGCCCGAGCCCATCGACCGGTTCTCCGGGAAGGTGTCCTGACCGATGAGGATGGTGGTCGAGGCCGTGAGGAACAGCGCGACCCCCAGCACCGCGGCGAACACCCAGACCCACACGCCGCCCAGCAGGATCACCGGCACGATCAGCACGGCGCTGGCGACCCCGGAGGTGACGAGCATGGGGAGCCGGCCGAACCGGTCGGTCAGGTGCCCACCCCAGAGGTTGCCGACGACGCCGACGGTCACCATGGTCGAGATGATGGAGGCCCCTTGGACGAGCGACCCGCCGCCCAGGTGCCACAGGATCGGGATGAAGGTCACAAGTACGTAGATCGTGAACGCCCGCACGCACTGGTAGCCCACCAGCACCACCATCGGACGGGTATGCCGTGCCCACCGGATCCGCTGTCCCGTCCGTGGCCGCGGCTCCAGGTTGGGAGCGACTCGCCACAACACCGGGACGGTGAGCAGCCCGGGCAGGCCCACCAGCCAGAGCCACCGCAACCCGGGGCCGCTCACCACGAGGCTGGCCACCGTGGGCCACAGGCCACGACCGAGCTCGCCGCCGACGAGGAACGCGGAGGTGACCAGTCCTTGCCGCCCCTCGACGATCGTGCGCACGCCGGCGAGGGCCTGGGGGTGGAAGCAGGCGTTGCCCACACCGATCAGGAGCAGCAGCAGCACGAGCAGCCAGGTGGACCCGGCGAAGCCGAGCAGGGCGCCGCCGAGCGAGCTGAGCAGCAGCCCCCCGACGACCAGGCTGCGGCCGCCGAGCCGGTCGGCGAGCCACCCGGTCACCGGTTGCAGCGCCTGACCCATCGTGAGGGCGGCGATGAGGGCACCGGCCGTGCTGACCGGCAGGTGCAGCGCGACGAGCACCGCGGGGAGCACGCCCGGAAGGTAGTTGGCGGCGCCGTCGTTGAGCAGGTGCGCCCACGACAGCCCGAGGAGGCGCCTGCCGGACCGATTCCTCGACGCGCTCACTCGTCCCATCCTGCCGTCGACCACGACCGGCCTCTGCACCGGGGCGGGGGTGCATCTGTTGCGAACGGTTCGGGTCCCGAGCAGAATCTTGCAGCGGAAGGCAGCGTCCGACATACAGGCATTCGTGATCAGCCTTTCCCGGCAGGCCGGGACGTTCCCGCTGTCCGCCGCCCGGCCGGGTAGGAGCGCACGTGTTCCATCAGCCACTGGACCCGATCGGCACCCTCGCCGGCGTGACGCTGCTCGCGCTGGTGCCGGTCGCCGTCCTGCTCATCCTGCTGGCTGGGCTGCGCATGTCGGCGTGGCGGGCCGTGATCATCGGCTCGGTCGTCACCGTGCTGCTCGGCATCTTCGTCTGGAAGGAGCCCTGGGACCACGCGCTCACGGCCTACGGCCTGGGCGCGGCCACCGGTGTGTGGTCGGTCGACTGGATCGTCTTCTGGGGCGTGATCATCTACAACACGCTGGTCGTCACCGGTGCCTTCGACGACTTCAAGGGCTGGTTGATCCACCAGGCCACGGCCGACATCCGCGTGCAGACCCTCCTCATGGCGTGGTCGTTCGGCGCCCTGATGGAGGGCCTGGTCGGTTTCGGCTACCCGTGGGCCGTTGTCGCCCCCATCCTCATCGGGCTCGGGGTCGGTGACCTCGCCGCCATCCGCGTGGCAGCCCTGGCCAACAACGCCCCGGTCTCCTTCGGCGCGCTGGGCGCCCCGATCATCGGTCTGGCGGCCGTGACCGGGCTGCCCCTGCTCGAGCTCTC
>NZ_DASSTI010000104.1:0-19818 GCF_035708005.1 Segeticoccus sp.
GAGCACGGACCTGCCCACAACCCCATTGTTCCTCGCGCTCGCGCAACGTTCACGTGACGTTTCGGTGACGGGCCGTCACCGGAACGTCACCCGTTTCGCCGCTGTCTTGCGAAGCCGTGACGGAAGGGCCCGCGCCGTTGCCCAGCTCCTGGCCCGCGTGGCTGTCTGGAGGGCGAAGGCATCGGCCCGCAGCGCGGTCCCGGCGACGAGACCCGTCCTCGACGGACCCGAGAGCGAGGAGGAACCACATGATCATGCGCTCACCACGGCGACTGCGACTGGTCGCTGTCAGTGGGGTCGTGCTGCTCGCCACCGCGGCGTGCAGCAGCGGTTCCAGCGGGGGTGGCAGCGCCGGTAACGGGTCGAGCACCAGCAGCGCAGGAACCCCCGTGCGCGGCGGAACCTTGAACATGCTCGGCTCCGGTGACATCGACTACATGGACCCGAACATCTCCTACTACTCGATCGGGTATCTCGCCCTGCGGCTGTGGAGCAGGCAGCTGTTCACCTACCCGGCCCAGCCCGGCGACACGACCACCGCGGTGCCGGACCTGGCGACCGAGATGCCCACGGTGTCGAACGGGGGGATCAGCAAGGACGGCAAGACCTACACGATCACGATCCGCCAGGGGGCGAAGTGGAACACCACTCCGGCCCGGCAGGTCACGGCGGCCGACGAGGTCCGCGGCGTCAAGCGCACCTGCAACCCGGTCCAGCCGTTCGGCGGCATCCCGGACTTCGCGGCGCTGATCAAGGGCTACCAAAGCTTCTGCAACGGCATGCAGAGCAAGAAGACCGCCCCAGAGATCGCGAACTACATCGAGCACACCAACCTTCCCGGTGTGGTGGCCACGAACAGCCACACCGTGGTCTTCCACCTGACCCACCCCGCCACCTACTTCCTCGGTGTGCTGACGCTGCCGGCCTTCTCGCCGGCCCCCAAGGAGTTCCTCAACTACCTTCCCGGCTCCTCACAACTGGCCCAGCACACCCTGTCCGACGGCCCCTACGAGATCCAGAGCTACAACCCGACCAAGCAGATCGTCTTCGTGCGGAACCCGGCCTGGTCGGCCAAGAGCGACCCGATCCGCAAGGCCTACGTGGACAAGATCGTCGTCTCCGAGACCGGTCAGCAGCAGTCGATCCAGCAGCAGCTGGAGACCGGGAGCCCGAGCGCGGACATGGAGTGGGACAGCTTCCCCGCTCCCTCGCAACTGCCCGCGCTGATCCAGAAGAAGGACCCGAACCTCAACCTCGGCGTGACGGCGTCCACCAACCCGTACATCCTCTACAACATGGTGTCCCCGAACAACAGCGGGGCGATGAAGAAGGCAGCCGTCCGCCACGCCATTTCCTACGCCTTGGACCGCAGCAGCATGCTCCAGGTGCTGGGCGGCACCAAGATCAACCCGCCGTTGACCCACGTGCTGCCACCGAACATCCTGGGGTCGAAGAACTTCGACCTCTACCCGCACAACGCGGCGAAGGCCAAGCAACTGCTGAAGCAGGCCGGGGTGTCACACCTGACGCTGAAGGTGCTCTACCGTCCGTCGAGCCAGGGCAGCAGCAAGGTCTTCCAGACCCTGCAGCAGGACCTGTCCCAGGTGGGCATCCACGTCACCGGCGTCACCTCGCCGAACGCCGACTTCTACACGAAGTACCTCGAAGTCCCCTCGGTCGCGCACCGTGGTGTCTGGGACATGGCGATCGCCGGCTGGGAGGCCGACTGGTACGGTAACGCCGCCCTGTCGTTCTTCAACCCGCTGTTCTCCGGCAAGCCGTCGTTCCCGCCGGTCGGCAGCAACTTCGGCTTCTACGACAGCGCGGCCGCCAACAAGCTGATCCAGCAGGCGACGGTCGCCAAGACGACCAAGCAGGCCGAGGGGCTGTGGGCCAAGGCCGACATGCAGGTGATGAAGGACGACCCGTTCTTCCCGCTCACCTCACCGAAGCAGGCCAACTACCACGCCTCGCAGGTGCACAACGCGATCTACGTGCCCGCCATCCAGAACTTCGACCCCACGAACGTCTGGCTGGCCCAGGGCAAGCAAGGTGGGTGAGGCGCCTCCGTCAGCACCCGGCATACACACTGAACACTGGCTGACGAGAGGGTGACCCGCCCATGGCACTCCTGACCGTCGAGGACCTGCGCGTCTCGTTCAACACCCCGGACGGCGTCGTCCAAGCCGTCCGCGGACTGAGCTTCGCGGTGGATCGGGGACAGACCCTCGCCATCGTGGGGGAGTCCGGCTCGGGCAAGAGCGTGGCGACCCAGACCATCACCCGGCTCACGCCGGGGGCCAAGGTCTCCGGGCGCGCGGTCTTCGACGGTCAGGACCTGCTCCAGGCCTCCCATGACACCTTGCGCCACATCCGCGGCGACAAGATCGGCATGGTCTTCCAGGACCCGTTGTCCAGCCTGCACCCGTACTACCGGATCGGCTGGCAGATCGTGGAGATGATTCACGCGCACGACCGCTCGATGTCACGGCGAGCCGCCCGCGCGCGTGCCGCAGAGCTGCTCGGCCTGGTCGGGATCCCCCGGCCGGCCGAGCGGCTCGATGACTACCCCCACCAGTTCTCCGGCGGGATGCGGCAGCGGGTGATGATCGCCATGGCGATGGCGCTCAATCCCGAGCTGCTCATCGCGGACGAGCCGACCACCGCGCTCGACGTGACGGTCCAGGCGCAGGTCCTGCAGGTGATGCGGAACCTGCAGGAGGAGTTCGGCACCGCCATCATCCTCATCACCCACGACCTCGGAGTCGTGGCCGACATGGCCGACGAGGTCGTGGTGATGTATGCCGGCGCCGCCATGGAGCAGGCACCGCGCCGGGACATGTTCTACCACCACCACCATCCCTACACCGGTGGGCTGCTCGCCTCCCTGCCCACGCGCGGCGGCCAGGCGCGACTCACCCCGATCCCGGGGAGTCCGCCGAGCCTGATCCAGCTGCCGCCGGGCTGCCCGTTCGCTCCCCGCTGCGCGTACGCCTGGGACAAGTGCCGCACCGAGACCCCGCCGCTGGACCCCGTCTTCGGAGACTCCGCCCACCGCTCGGCCTGCTGGCTGCCGCACGAGGACGAGCAGTCGCGGCGCGAGGGCGGCGAACAGCACGCGGCGGCGAACGCCGAGCGCAACGCCGTGCTCTTCAGCACCGTCGATGCCACCGAGCTCGTGGACCGGGAAAGCTTCGGGCTGCCCAGCACCGAGGACGAGCAAGGAAAGGGCATCGCATGAGCGACAGTCCTGTGGACGTCAGCCCTCCGACCCGCGGCAACTCCGCCCACGGGCGGCCGCCGCACGGCCGTGCCGATGACGTCATCCTCTCCGCACGCGAGCTCGTCAAGTACTTCCCGGTGGCCCGCACGAGCCTGTTCTCCGGGGAGCGGCAGTTCGTGCACGCCGTCGACGACGTGAACCTCGACATCCGACGCGGGGAGACCCTGGGGCTGGTCGGGGAGACCGGTTGCGGCAAGTCGACTCTCGCCCGGTGCCTGTGCCGGCTCTATGAGTTGACCAGCGGGACGGTGACCTTCGACGGCCGCGACATCAGCAACCTCGGTCGGCGCGACCTGCGCGGCGTGCGCCGGGAGATCCAGATGATCTTCCAGGACCCCTACGGTTCCTTGAACCCCCGGCGTCGTGTCGGCTCGATCATCGGGGACCCGTTCGCGATCCACGGCATCGACTCCCGGCGCGAGCGCAAGCGCAAGGTGCAGGAGCTGATGGATCGGGTGGGGCTCAATCCCGAGCACTACAACCGGTTCCCGGCCGACTTCTCCGGCGGTCAGCGACAGCGGATCGGGTGCGCACGTGCCTTGGCCCTGCACCCGAAGATGGTGATCTGCGACGAGCCGGTGTCCGCGCTCGACGTCTCCATCCAGGCCCAGATCCTCAACCTGCTCTCGGACCTGCAGGACGAGTTCGGGCTGACCTACGTGTTCATCTCCCACGACCTGTCGGTCGTGCAGCACGTGAGCGACCGGGTGGCGGTGATGTATCTCGGCAAGATCGTCGAGACCGCGCCGGTGGCCGACCTGTTCAGCACGCCGCGGCACCCGTACACCCGGGCGCTGTTGTCGGCCCTGCCGACGCCTGATCCCGACGAGGCGGACAGCCGCGAGCGGATCGTCCTCGTCGGTGACGTGCCGTCGCCGACGAGGCCGCCGTCGGGGTGCCGCTTCCACCCTCGATGCCCCAAGGCCCGTCCGCACTGTGTCGAGGCCATCCCGCCGTTGGAGCCGGTGCTCGGCGACGGGCCCGAACACCGGACCGCGTGCTTCTACCCCCTGGAGGTCGGCGAGGACCTGACCGCGTCACATCCCCAGCTCGAGGCCTCCGAGAGCGAGCTGCTGGGTGAGGAGGACGCATCATGAGCGAACCCGTCGTCTCCTCCACCGACGTCGGGCAGGAGGCGGGGACATCCCAGGCTCGGCCCGCGGTGATCCGTGGACGCAGTCCTTGGCTGCTGGCGTGGGAGCGGCTGCGACACGACCGAGTCGCCATGATCTCCGCGGCGGTGATCGTGCTCATCGCGCTGGTGGCGATCTTCGCGCCCGTGTTCGCAGCCCTCACCGGGCACCCGCCGAACGCGCAGTACCACGGGCCCAACGCCCTGTCGCCGCAAGGCCTGCCCGCCAGCCCCAACGGACAGTTCGTGCTGGGCACGGACGACCTCGGGCGGGACATCCTCGTGCGCATCGCCTACGGTGCCCGCATCTCCCTGTTGGCCGGCGTGGTCGCGACGGCGATCACGGTCGCCATCGGCGTGGTCGTGGGGTTGGCCGCCGGATACCTGGGCGGCTTCGTCGACACGGTGCTCGCCCGACTCGTCGACGTGGTGCTGTCCATCCCGTTCCTCCTCGTGGCCATCGCCCTCGTCTCCATCACCGGGCCCGGCCTGTTGATCACCATCCTCGTCATCGGGTTCTTCAGCTGGGCCGCCGTCGCCCGTATCGTCCGCGGCCAGGTGCTGTCCCTGCGAGAGCGTGAGTTCGTCGAAGCCGCAAGATCGCTGGGCGCCAACGACCGGCGCATCATGTTCATCGACATCCTGCCGAACGTGCTGGCCCCGGTCATCGTCTACAGCACCCTGCTGGTTCCGGTCGTCATCGTCACCGAGGCGACCCTGTCCTTCCTCAGCCTGGGTATCCCCCCGCCCACCGCCGCGTGGGGCGGGATGATCAGTGAGAGCCAGGCCTACTACACCCAGGCGTGGTGGTTCGTGGTCTTCCCCGGCGCGGCCCTGGTCATCACCACCCTCGCGTTCAACCTGTTCGGCGACGGTGTGCGGGACGCCTTCGACCCGCGCGCCGAGCGACTGATGCAGAAGGGGTGAGGACAGGTGCTGCGCTTCCTCATCCGCAGGCTCGCCCTCGGCGTCTTCGTGATGTGGCTGATCACGGTGGCGGTGTTCTGCCTGTTCTTCATCGCCCCCAACAACGTGGCTCGCACGCTCGCCGGCAGGCAGGCCACCCCCCAGACCATCGCGCTCATCCAGCACCGGCTCGGGCTCGACCAGCCACTGTGGAAGCAGTACGTCAACTTCGTCGGCAACGCGCTGCACGGCGACCTCGGCTTCGACTACTACCACGGCGTCCCGGTGACCCAGATCATCGAACAGGCCCTGCCCATCACGTTGTCGCTCGCCATCGGGGCCTCCGTCATCTGGCTGCTGCTCGGCGTCTTCAGCGGCGTCGTGTCCGCCGTACGTCCCCGCACCGTCGAGGACCGTGGGCTCACCGTGATCGCCCTGTTCTTCTACTCCATGCCCTCGTTCCTGCTCGGGCTGCTGCTCCTCTACTTCGTGTACTTCCGGCTCACCCTGGCGGGTCACCCGTGGTTCCCCTCCGGTGGCTACTCCGGGATCACGCAGGGACCCGGACAGTGGGCGCTCCACATGGTGCTGCCGTGGTTGACCCTCGCCCTCATCCTCGCTGCCACCTACACGCGGCTCACCCGCACCTCGATGCTCGACGTCCTCAGTGAGGACTACATCCGCACGGCCCGGTCCAAGGGGCTGCGGGACGGCCGCGTGGTGGTCGTCCACGCGTTGCGCAGCGCCCTCACCCCGGTCGTGACGCAGTTCGGCATCGACCTCGGGCAGCTGGTCGGCGGGGTCGTGGTCACCGAGACGGTCTTCAGCCTCCCGGGACTCGGCAAGACGGCGATCGACGCCATCACCCAGCAGGACCTGCCGGTAATCATCGGCATCGTCCTCTTCGCGTCCGCTGCGGTGGTCGTCGCCAACATCCTCGTCGACATGATGTATGCCGTGCTCGACCCCCGCGTGCGCCTCCACTAGCTAGGTGCGCGTGCGTCATCCCCGAGACCGGGCCCACTGCGCACAACTTGGGCCGGCGCCCGCACACCATCCCCGAGACCGGGCCTACTGCGCGAGATCTTGGGCCCGCGCCCGTGCGTCATCCCCGAGACCGGGGCCCCTGCGCGCCCACACGTCCCGACACCACAGTGCGGCCGGCCACGGGTTCCGTGGCCGGCCGCACTTCCCCTCCGCAGAGGCCCGGAGCCCTCAGTTCCGGTGGACCTCCACGTCCGCGGCGCGCACATACGCGATCCGGTGCGCGAGGCTGATCTGCAAGTAGCGGTCCTGACCCACGACGTCGGTCCGGTCGCCTGGTGCCGAGCCGTCGAACGACACCGCCCGGTAGTAATCGGTCACCACCCGGTCGTCGGTCAGGGCGTAGGCCTGGCCGGGCTTGAGCGTGTACTCGATCGGCGAGACCGTCTGCGGCGAGATGGTGTCGGGGTAGGCCGCCTTCTCGGGATAGGCCCGTCCGTAGACCGGCGCCGAGTCCGCCCCCGGCGTCACCGTCACCGTCCACGCGTGCGCCGGCACCAGCACCGGGTCGTCGGCGGGGTTGCGCAGCCAGGCGAACTCGCCGGCCCATGAGACCTTGACCCACTCGCCCTGCACGTCCGCCACGACGAGCTTCACCCCGGCCTGGGCCCGGGCACTGACGTCGGAGACCACGGTGCTGCCGGCACTCGAACCCGGCCGCACCGCAACGTCCTTCGCCAGCGGCGCGTCGTCGCTCGGCACCTGGCGCAGGGCCACGAAGTTCGTGGGCGCCCCGTCGAGGCAGGGTCCGGAGCCGGGGGACTGCTGCTCGCACTGCGTGATCAGGTGCGTGTTCCCGGCATACCCGGGGCGCACGGTGACCACCTCACCCGGCGTCACGTGTGCCACGGCCTTGCGGTGGCCGCCCAGCGGCTTGCGCAACAGGTCGAAGTAGTGCTCCCAGTCCCAGTAGGGGCCCGGGTCCCAGTGCATTCCGCGGGTGTAGCCGGCCAGGATGCCCGGCACCTGGTCGTGGCCGATGATGTGCGCCCGGTCCACCGGGATGCCGTACTCGCGGGCGAGGTAGCGCACGAGGTCGGCCGAGTTCTGGTACATCGCCTCGGTGAACCAGCCGGCGTTGCCGCCCTTGCCCTCGTGCTCGATGCCGATCGAGTGCATGTTGACGTACCAGTTGCCGGCGTGCCACCCGACGTCCCTGGCATTCATGTGCTGGGCGACGTGGCCGTCAGCGGAGCGGATCGTGTAGTTCCAGCCGAGGTAGGACGGGTCCTGCACCAGTCCGACCGACGAGGCGTAGCTGCCCTCGGTGTCGTGGATGACGATGTAGCGCAGCTTCGGGCTGCCCTTGGTGCCGTGGCCGTTGATGCCGGTCCGGTCGGCGATGTCGTGGTTGCCGTAGTTGCCGGTGGAGTCGGGATCGTTCGGGTCCAGCTTGGCGTAGGGCGCCGGGACCCACTCGCAGCCGAGGTCGGCGGGGCAGTCGGTCGGCCCCGTGGAGCGAGCGGCCGGCGGGACGTTGACGCTGGGATGCGCGGCGAGCGAAACCCGTTGCTCCTGTGCCGTCGTGCGCTGCTGACCCTGCCGCATCGTGGCATAGACCTGGTGCGCGAACTGCTGGTTGTCACCCCCGGACCCGGCGGTGCCATATCGGGCCACGGCCGCGGTCCAGTCACCCAGCTGCCCGCGGGCCTTCCCCTGGTATGCCGACAGCACGGCAGCGCCGCCGCACACGTTGGCAGCCGGGTTGGCCTTGAGCGTCGGGATCGTCAGTCCGGTGAGCTGCGCCGCGAGCGGCGCGGTCTGCTGGGAGGTCGCCCGGCGCGCTTGCCCCACGCCGCGACCGTCCTCGGCGACGGCCGGTGCGTCGGTGAGGTTCATCGGCCCCCACCCGCCGTCGGCACTGACGGCGCCGGGGTGGGCGTCCCACCGCGACTCCATGTAGGAGACGGCCTTCAGCAGGGGCTCGGGCACCGCCGCGGCCTGGGCCGATCGGGCAAAGGCCTGCTCCAGCGGCACGGAGGTGCTGGTCGCCCAGGAGCAGTCGACTCGAGCGGCCGGATCACCCCCTCCGGTGTCCGCGACGGCCGCCGGCGCCACCGCACCGACGAGCCCCGCTCCCAGGAACAGCGCGAGACCGCGCGCCAACCGTGAACCGGACCGTGTCCTCACACTGGTCTCCTTCTCCGCATCAGGGTGTGGGGCCCATTCTGCGGAGAGGAGTTTCAAGAGTGGGTAAATAACAGTGAAAACTTTTCGGGCAGCTGCGCACCCGGGCCGGATGCGCGTGTCGCCCTACGCGGGCCCGGCCGTGGCCTCCGTGCGCCGTCGGCGCGCATGCGTCTCCCCCTGCATGTGCTCCAGCTCCTGACCCTTGGTCTCCGGGATCTTCGTGAGCACGAAGAAGAACGAGATGATCGCGAACGCCGCGTAGGCCCCGTAGATGTAGCCGAGCCCGACGTTCTGGGCCAGGTAGGGGAAGGAGAAGCTCACGATGAAGTTGGCGATCCAGTTGGCCGACGCCCCGATCGCGAGCGCGTAGGCCCGCATGCTGTTGGGGAACATCTCCCCCAGCAGCACCCAGACCACCGGCCCCCACGTCGCCGCGAAGAAGATGACGAAGAGGTTGGCGCCGACGAGGGCCACGAATCCCCACGGTTCGGGCAGGCTGACCTTGTCGCCCGACCCGATCTGGTGGAAGAACGAGACGGAGGCGAGCCCGAGTCCGACGAGCATCCCGACCGAGCCGACCAGCAGCAGCCGGCGCCGCCCGAAGCGGTCGACCCAGATGATCGCCACGAAGGTGAGGACGACGTTGATGATGGCGGTGATCACCGACGTCTCGAACGACTGCGCGGTGCTGAACCCGACGGAGTGCCACAGCGTCGTGGAGTAGTAGAAGATCGCGTTGATACCGACGAACTGCTGCAGCACGGCGAGGCAGATCCCGACCCAGACCAGGGGCTTGAGGCCGAACCGGGGACCGGCGATGTCGGCGAAGCTGGTCCGGTCCTCCTCGTGCAGGCTCTCGCGGATCTCGCTGACCTTGCTGTCCGGGTCCGGCTCGCCGACGACGACCCGCAGCACCCGCCGCGCCTCGTCGTCCTTGCGCGCCCGCACGAGGTAGCGCGGGGACTCCGGGATGAGCACCGCCAGGATCCCGTAGACGACGGAGGGGACGACCCCGACGATGAACATCCAGCGCCATGCCGGCTCACCGAACCACAGCGCTGCCGACGGGCCTCCCGCGCTCCGCTGGAGGACGTCGTCGGACAGCAGGGCGGCGAAGATGCCGATGGTGATGGCGAGCTGGTGGATGGAGGTGAGCGCGCCGCGCATCCGCGCCGGCGCCACCTCCGAGATGTAGGCGGGCGAGATCACCGACGCGATGCCGATGCCCAGGCCTCCGATGACCCGCCAGAACATCAGGTCCCAGACGGAGACCGCCAGCCCGGCGCCGAGCGAGCTGGCGAAGAACAGCACGGCACCCAGCACCATGACCTTCTTGCGCCCGATGCGGTCGGCGAGCTGCCCGGCATACCAGGCACCGACGGCGCACCCCAGGAGCGCGATGGCGACCGCGAAGCCCTTGAGGAAGGCCTGCAGCTGGAAGTGGGAGCCGAGCGCGTCCACCGCGCCGTTGATGACCGCAGAGTCGAAGCCGAAGAGGAAGGCTCCGACCGCCGCCGAGACGCTGGCGGCGATGACCTTGCCGTGGTGACCGGGTTTCGCCGCGGTCGCGCTCGTGCTGTCCACCATTGCTGACCACCTCATCTCTCGGTTCCGCTGCGCACGCTACGCCTCGCCGGGCCGATCCGCGCCACGGCGGCACGGGGGGCCGGCCGCGGAGCCCGACGGTACGGTGGTCGAGGACCAGGACGTCACGACGGGGACAGGAAGCGCCATGGACATCACCGAGGTCATCCTCCACCAGCACGCCGAGCAGCGGCGCATGTTCGCGATGCTCGACGAGGTCGACCGTTCCGACACCGCCACCCTCACGGCGCTGTGGCGCCGGCTTGAGATCTTCCTCGAGACGCACGCAGAGGCGGAGGAGCGGTACTTCTACCCGCCCCTGCTCCAGGTCGGCAAGGGTGCCGCCGACGCGGACGACGCCGGCGAGGAGGTCGAGGACGCGGTCAAGGACCACAACGAGATCCGCGACGCCGTGCGCAAGGTGGGCCAGCAGGAGGTCGGCTCCGACGGCTGGTGGAAGGCCGTGATCGACGCCCGGGTCGCCAACAGCGATCACATGGCCGAGGAGGAGCGGCAGGACCTCGCCGACTTCCGGCAGCGCACCGACCTGCAGACCCGGCACGACATCGCGATGCAGTTCCTGCGGTTCGAGTCGGAGAAGGCCGCCAGCGGGGTCAAACCGGTGGACAAGGACCCGGACGAGTACGTCGAGGAGCACAGCTGAGCACCACCGAGCGGGTCCCCGACTGCTACTACCGCCGGGTCGACGACCACGTCTTCGAGCCAACGCTGCACGCCCAGGGGGCTTGGTCGCCCAAGGAACAGCACATGGGCCCGGTCTCGGGGCTCATCACCGACCAGATCGAACGGCACGCGCCCCGACCGGATCTCCAGCTGGCCCGGCTCAGTTTCGAGATCCTCGGGTTCATCGCCGCCGAACCCACCACGGTCGAGGTGGAGCTGATCCGGCCCGGCCGGACGATCGAGCTGCTCGAGGCCACGGCCACCGTGGCCGACCGGGTGGTGGTGCGGGCGCGGGCCTGGCGGCTGTCCCGCCACGACACCTCCGTGGTCGCGGGCGGTGAGCCGGAGCGACTGCCGGGACCGGACGGCATACCGGCGTGGTCGGTGCCCGAGCGGTGGGGCGGCGGCTTCATCGACTCCCTCGAGGGCAGGGCGCTGCCGGACACCCGCCCGGGACGCGCGCGGGCGTGGCTGCACAGTGACTGCGCGCTCATCGAGGGCGTGGAGTCCTCGCCGCTGAGCCGGTTCGTCGCGTTGGTGGACACGATCAACGGGGTGTCCGCGCGCGTGCGTCCGCAGGAGTGGATGTTTCCCAACGTCGACCTGACGCTGCACTTCTTCAGAACCCCCACCGACCCGACCTGGGTCGGGCTGGACGGCACGGCCACCTTCGGCCGCGACGGCGTGGGCCTGACCTCCGGGGTGCTGCACGACGTCGACGGTCCGGTCGGGCGTTCCGAGCAGATCCTCACCGTGCGGGCGCTGCCGGGCTGACCGTGCGACCGGGTCAGGCCTCCGGGTCGCGCAGGCCCACGCAGTCCAGCTCCCAGAACACCTCCGGATAGACGAGGGTGCCGGTCACGAGACCGGAGCCTGGGGAGGCGGCGGGCCGCCCGGCGAGCGGTTTTGCCGGACCGGTGGTTCGCTGGGGAGCGTCGGATCCAGCCGGCCGACACCACGAGGGAACCCACCGGAGGAGCACCTCATGAGCGACAACACCCCCAACGAGGACGACCTGCGCGAGGAAGCCAAGGAGCGCATGGACGAGATGCCCGCCGAGACCGCGTTGGGCAACGCCGACCCGGCGGGTGGCTCCGACGAGAGCCCCGAGGACTACGAGGCCGAGTACGGCCACGAGGGCGGGAGCTGACCGGTCCTGTCATCCGGGGCGCGGCTGACCGTCCCGCCCTCGGTCACCGCCGGCCGGGCCGGCGGCGGGCGGTCCGCCCCGGCCACCACATCCGGTCTCCCACGAGCGCGAACAGCGCCGGCACGAGGACGGTCCGCACGAAGAGCGTGTCCAGGAGGACGCCCAGGCCCACGATGAGGCCGAGCTGGCCGAGCGTGACGAGGGGCAGCACCCCGAGGGCCGCGAACACCGCTGCGAGCACGACGCCGGCGCTGGTGATGACGGCCCCGGTGTGGCTCACCGCCTGCACCACCCCCTCCCGCGTGCCGTGCAGCGCCGCCTCCTGCTGGGCGCGGTGCACCAGGAAGATCGTGTAGTCGATCCCGAGCGCGACGAGGAACAGGAAGGCGATCAGCGGCACGTTGACGTCGAGCGCGGGGAAGCCGAACAGGTGCCGGCCGACCCACGCCCCGGCGCCGATCGCCGCGACCGCGCTGGCGCTGTTGACCAGCACCAGCAGCAGCGGCGCGACCACGGCCCGCAGGAGCAGGAGCAGCACGCCCAGCACCACGGCGAGGATCACCGGGGCGATGAGCCGCAGGTCGTGCGCGGAGGCGGAGCGCACGTCGAGGGTCTGCGCGTCCGGGCCGCCGACCAAGGCGTGGGCACCCGGCACCGCGTGCACGGCGGCGCGCAGGTCCCGCACCGTGTCGAGCGCCCGGGGCGTGTCCGGGTCGGCGCGGCCGACCACCATGATCCGCGTCCAGCCGGCCTCCCCGGTCGACGACGAGCCCGTCGGGCGCACCGCCACCACACCCGGGACCTCGGCCGCGGCCTGCTGGACCTGCTCGACGGAGCCGCTTCGGGTCAGGACCACCATCGGTTGGGCCTCGCCCGCGGGGTAGTGGGCGGCCAGCGTGCGCAACCCGGCGGCCGACTCGCTCGGCACCCGGAACTGCTGCAGCTGGGACAACCCCACGCCGGCGCCGAGCAGCCCGGACCCGAGCACGGCCAGCACCAGGACGGCTCCGGTCACGACGGCCGCGGGCCGGCGCGTCACCCCGCGGGCCACCCGCTCCCAGGTGGACGGCCGGGAGCCGGCGTCGTCCCCGACCCGCGGCACGAACGGCCAGAACAGCCGCCGCCCGCAAACGGCGAGGGCGGCCGGAAGCACCCCGAGCGCGAACACCAGCGCGATCGCCAGCCCGATCGCCGCGGCGATCCCGAGCCCACGCGTGCTGGGCATGCTCGCCAGCACCAGCGTGAGCAGCGACAGCACGACGGTGACGTTGCTGGCGAGGATCGCCGGCGCCGTCCCCCGCCAGGCGGTCGCGAGCGCCGCCCGGTGGTCGGCCTCGCGGCGAAGCTCCTCGCGGTAGCGGGAGATCAGCAACAGCGCGTAGTTCGTCCCGGCGCCGAAGACCAGCACGCTGATGATGCCCGCGTCGAAGGGCAGGTCCCACCTGGCGCCGGCCCAGGCGGTCACGGCGCCGGCGACCTGATCGGCCACCCCGACGACCGCGAGCGGCACCAGCCAGAGCACCGGCGAGCGGTAGGTCAGCAACAGCAGCAGTGCCACGACGCCGACCGTCACCGCAAGCAGGGTGAGGTTGGCGCCGTCGAAGGCCGCGGCGATGTCCGCACCGAACGC
This sequence comes from Segeticoccus sp., assembly GCF_035708005.1. Taxonomy (NCBI): domain Bacteria; kingdom Bacillati; phylum Actinomycetota; class Actinomycetes; order Micrococcales; family Intrasporangiaceae; genus Segeticoccus; species Segeticoccus sp. The sequence continues at coordinate 13,544 of NZ_DASSTI010000104.1, forward strand.
CGGACCTCCGGTGATCTGCACCGTCAGCCGATCGGGAGTGGCCTCGTGCGCGACCGTCCGCAGCTGTTGCACGGTGGTGGCGATCTGGCTGTTCGGCCGGTCGGCGTCGATCGGCACGTTCACCAACACGGCCCGGTGGTCGCTCGACTCGATCGGCGCCGAGACGTCCCGGCCCACGGCCGCGGCCAGCTGGTCGCCCACCGTGGTCGCGGCGTGGAGATCGGACGCGGTCAGCCGCTCACCGCCGCGGGTGAAGACCGCGGTGACGGGCTGGAGGTTGCTGTGCAGAAAGCGCTCCTGCAGCTGGCGCACCGTCGCCGACTCCGACCCGGTCGGCAGGGCGTTGACCGCCCCCGGTGGGTTGCTGCCACCGAGCAGCCCGGAGACACCCCCGGCGACGAGCACCGCGAGCACGAGCACCACCCAGGCGCCGGCACGGGACACCAGCGCGGACGACGCCCGACGCCAGGCACGTGTGGTCATGAAGCGTTCCTCTTCCTGCGGGTCGGACCCGCCACAAGTCTCGAGTCGGCAGTGTTTTCACCGCCTTTTCGAGGCTAGGAAGCAGCGCGGCGCGTGCCATCGCGCGAAGGTGGGCACTCGGCATACATCGAAAGTTGGAGGGCGGTGGCCTCAGCCCAGTCGAGCGGCCCGGTCGCCGGGATCGCGTCGACCCCGGCGCCAGCGGCGCAGCGCCAGCCAGACGCCGACGATCACCGCGGCGTAGACCATCCCGGCGAGCACGTCGAGCACGTAGTGCTCCCCGGAGTAGATGAGCGCCCAGCCCATCAGCAGCGGGTAGCAGGCGAGCAGCACCCGCCGCCACCACGGTGCCCCGGCCATGAAGAAGAACGCGACCATCGCGGCGTAACCGGTGTGCAGGGACGGCATCGCGGCGACCGGGTTCGCGAGCGCCTGGCTGTTGCTGAGCACCTGACGCGCCACACCGAGGTCGAGGTAGCTCCACCCGAGGCCGGAGATCCGGTTGATCGGCGCGATGACGCCCTGCTCGGAGGCCATCCACGGCGGGGCCATCGGGTAGACGATGTAGGTCGCCACGCCCAGCACGGCCATCGCCACGACGCAGCCCACCCAGCCGCGGAACCGGTCGCGGTGCCGGATCCACAGCACCATCGCGATGACCGGCGTCGCCAGGAAGTGGCTGAGGTAGACGAGGGTGACGACGAGGTCGTACCAGTGCACCCACCCGTGGGTGTAGAGGTGGTGCTGCAGCCACACGGTCGGCACCGTCCCGCCGAACAGCCACCGGTCGAAGGTCGCCGGCTCGGTGACGTGCAGCGGGAAGCCGAGGGCGTTGACCGCGCCCTGTACGAGCGCCCCGCCGTAGTGGCCCGCCAGACCGCGCGTGTAGTCGTAGGCGATGAGGATGCCGGTGAACGGCAGCCAGTCCAGCAGGATCCGTCCGAACGCCCGCCACCCGCGGCCGAGCACCGAGATCCCCAGGCCGCCGAGGACCCACAGGGTCAGCCCGATCCGGTCCAGCGGGACGCCGTAGACCGCAATGAACCAGACCAGCACGCCCGCGTAGCCGACCGCGAGGCTGCGGCGCAGCATCCGCCAGCGCCGCTCGCGCTCCCCAGCGACCGGCCGGGCGGCGACGGTCGGCGCGGCGGTGGTCGCCTCGATCTGGTCCTGGGCCACCGCTGAACCCTAACCTCCGCCGGGCCCCCGCCGCGGGCGCAGCGAGGTGAGGGGGGAGGCGCCTGCCTCAGAGCACCGCGAGCCCGGTGGGCTCGACGGTCACCCGCACCTCGTCGCCCGTCCGGAGCTGCGCGTCCAGCCCGGCCAGTCCGTCGAGCTCGCCGACTCCTTCGACCTCGACGACGACCCGCACCGCGTCCCGGGCGGCCGCGGCCGAGAGCACCCGGCCGGCCAGCTTGCCGCCCTCCCCCACGTGGACGGCGGCCCGTCGCACCGCCACGGTGGCGGCGCTGCACGACTCCGCGGCACCGGCGGCCCGCAGCAGCGTGCGCGCGGCCTCTCCCTCGACCACGCGCGAGTAGCCGAGAAAGGTGGCGACGTCGGCGTCGACCGGCTGGCGCCACACCTGCTGGGTCGGCCCCTCCTGCAGCACCCGGCCGGCCCGCATGACCGCGATCCGGTCGGCGACGGTGAAGGCCTCGTCGTGGTCGTGGGTGACGAGCAGGGTCGTGGTGTGCGTCGCGGTGAGGATCTGCCGCAGGTCGGAGGCGAGCCGTTCGCGCAGCGACCGGTCGAGGGCGGACAGCGGCTCGTCGAGCAGGAGCAGCCGCGGCTCGGCGGCGAGCGACCGGGCGAGGGCGACGCGCTGCTGCTCCCCGCCGGAGAGGGTGGCGGGACGGCGGTCCTCGTAGCCGGGCAGCCCCACCAGCTCGAGCAGCTCGGCCACACGCCGGGCGACCTGCCGCCGTGGCGTCCGCCCCAGCCGTAGCGCGTAGCCGACGTTGCCTCCGACGCTCTGGTGGGCGAACAGCTGCCCGTCCTGGAACATCAGCGCGAAGCCCCGCTTGTGCGTGGGCACCCCGGCAAGGTCCTGCCCGGCGAAGCAGACGCGGCCGGTGGCCAGTTCCTCGAGCCCGGCGATGACCCGCAGCAGCGTGGACTTCCCGCAGCCCGAGGGGCCCAGCACCGCGAGCACCTCACCGGCGGGAAGGCTCAGGTCCACGTGCGAGACCGCCGCGATGTCGTCGAACCGGACGGTGGCGTCCTCGACCGACAGGTTCGGCTGGTCCTCCATCAGAACGTCCCCATCGACCCGACGCGCAACCGCTCGACCGCGCCCATCACCGCCACGGTGACGACGCAGAGCACGACCGAGCCGGCGAGCGCCATCCCGAAGTTCTCCGGCCCGGGGCGGGAGATGAGCTGGTAGATCACGACAGGCAGTGTGGGCCGTTGCGGCCGGGAGAGGAAGCTGGTCGCGCCGAACTCCCCCAGCGACACCGCGAAGGCGAACCCGGTCGCGGCCAGGAGCGGACGCCACACGAGCGGCAGGTCGACCGCCAGGGCAGCCCGCACGGGGGAGGCCCCCAGGGTGGCCGCCGCCTGCCGCAGGCGTGGGTCGATCGCGCGCATCGCCGGCACGAGGGTGCGCACCACCAGGGGCAGGGCGACCATCGCCTGGGCGATCGGGATGAGCACCGCCGAGGAGCGCAGGTCCAGCGGTGGCCGGTCAAGGGTGATGAGGAAGCCGAACCCGACCGTGACGGCGGAGATCCCGAGCGGCAGCATCACGATCCCGTCGAGCGCGCCGACCGCCCGGCGCCCGACCCGCCCGCGGGGCCTGCGGGAGACCAGCACCGAGACGATGAGCCCGAGCGTGAGCGCGATCATGGTCGCGTCGACGGCCGCGGCGAAGGAGTTGTGCAGCGCCGTCCAGACCGGCACCAGCAGCGCCGTGGTGGCGTCGGGGTTGCCGAGCGCCCGGTAGTTGTCCAATCCCCAGCCGTCCCCCACCTGCAGCGAGCGGCCCACCATCGCGGCCAGCGGCAACGCGACGAAGACCAGCACCAGCCCGGTCACCAGCAGCGACGGTATGTCGGACCGCGCCGGCGCTCGCAGGTTCGCCGTGACGGCCCCGCGGCGCAGGGCGCGCTCTTTGCGGGCGCGGGTGCGGCCCGCGACGGTGAGCAGCAGCACCACGGCGAGCAGCTGCAGGATCGACAGCACGGAGGCGGCGCGCAGGTCGAGGAACTGCGTGGTGAGCAGGTAGATCTCGGTCTCGACGGTCCCGTAGCGCAGGCCGCCGAGGGTGAGCACGACCCCGAACGCGGTGGCGCAGAAGAGGAACACGACGGTCGCCGCCGACACGATCGAGGGCAGGAGCGCGGGCACGGTCACCGTGCGCAGCACCCTCACCGGCGGGGCGCCGAGGGCGGCGGCGGACTCCTCGGCCCGGCGGTCGAGACCCTCCCAGGTGCCGCCGACGGTGCGCACGACGACGGCGAGGTTGAAGAAGACGAGCGCGGCGAGGATGGCCACCCAACTGCCGTCCAGGCCGAGGAAGCCGAGCGGCCCGTTGCTGGCCAGCAGGGTGCGGAAGGCGACGCCGACGACGACCGAGGGCAGCACGAACGGCATGACGACGAGGGCGCGCAGCAGCCGGCGGCCGGGGAGGCGCAGCCGGTAGAGGGCGTAGGCGACCGGCAGACCGAGGACGACCGTGAGGACGGTGGCCAGCGTGGCCATCCAGAGGGTGAACCACAGGATGCGCAGGGTCCGCGGCCGGGTGAGCACCTCCACCATCGCCCCGAGGTCCAGGTGACCGCCCTGGAGGAAACCGCGCGCCAGCATGCCGGCGACCGGCATACCGAAGAAGACGGCCAGGAAGGCGAGGGGGACGGCCGCGAGCGCCACGAGCGCTGCCGTTCCGGCGCCCGCGCGTGTGCCCGGGAGGGCTAGGAGGTGGCGATCTCGGCCCACTGGCGCAGCCACTCCGTCCGGTGCTGGGCGATCGAGCGGGGCGAGACGCTGAACGGGTGCGGAGCGACCTTGGCCCACTTCGCCCAGTCGGCCGGCAGCGCGACGGACGTGTTGACGGGGTAGACGTACATGTTCTCCGGCACGGTCCGCTGGAAGGTCTTGCTCACGAGGAAGTTGACGAGCAGCGCGGCGCCCTGCGGGTGCTGGGCGCCCTTGAGGACTCCGGCGAACTCGACCTGTCGGAAGCAGGTGTCGAGCAGCGCGCTGGTCGTCGGCTTCGAGCCGCCCTTGGGGATCGTGTAGGGCGGTGAGGAGGCGTAGGACAGCACGATCGGCCGGGCCCCGTGACCGCCCCCGCCGGAGAAGTCGACCTCGTAGGCGTCGGTCCACCCGCTCGTCACCTTGGCGCCGTTGGCCATGAGCTTGCGCCAGTAGTCCTGCCAGCCGGGCTGGCCGTACTTCGCGATCGTGGTGAGCAGGAACGCCATGCCGGGCGAGGAGGTGGACGCCCCGGGGGTGACGAAGAGGTTCTTGTAGGCCGGCTTGAGCAGGTCGTCGAGGTTCTTCGGTGGGGCCTGGTGGTGCCGGGCGAACCACTGGTTGTCGACGTTGACGCACACGTCGCCGTAGTCGACCGGGGTGAGCACCTTGCGGTCGCGCGGGTCCGGCAGCTGGAAACGCTGCAGCCCCTTCGGCGGGTTCGGCACCTGGTGCGGGGCGAAGACGCCGGCGTCGACGGCGCGCGAGGCGAAGGTGTTGTCGACGCCGAACATCGCGTCCCCGATCGGGGAGTTCTTGGTCAGGACGAGCTTGTTGGTCAGCTCACCGGCGTCGCCCTGGGTGCTGACCTGGACCCGGTAGCCAGTCTCCTTCGTGAACTCCTGGAGGGTCTTCTTGGGCGCCACGAAGGAGTCGTGGGTGACCAGGGTGATCGTCTGCCCGTGACCCGGCTTGGCGCCGGCCGCGCCCGTCGCACCGGCCGAGCCGGAGGGCGCGGACGAGGAGGCGGCCGTGCCGCCGCTGGACATCGAGCAGGCGGCCAGCCCGCAGGTCAGCGCGACCGCGCCGGCCAGGCGCAGGCTGCGCCGGAGACTGCGGTGGGTGGTGGCTGAGCCGTCTCGCGGCTCCTGCAACGTCGCCGCTGGTGATGGCATCGTCAGTCCTCCCAGTACCTCAGGAGGGGGATCCCGGAAATCCACCGGGCGGCATACCGGATGGCAGACCGAACCGGCACGGGATCGAAAGGCTCGACTTCCTCCACTGGTCCTAACCAGATCAGGTTCGAGGGTCTGCGGCGGACCGCACTCTCAGCGCCGGCGGCGCTCCCCTGTCGCTTCCGGAGATGACGTTACACCGACGACGTGGCAGGCTCGACCCCGAGACGGTTGTTGCTGGTGGTCGGCGAACCCCGAGTCGCCGACCACCAGCAACAACGGTGCATCAGGCAGAAGCAGACGGTCGATGGCCCGCCGTGGCGGGCGAGGAGGTGACCCCGTGGGGTCCATGGCGTGGAAGATCATCGGGACCGGCGGGGCGATCGTCGCTGGCCTGGCGGCCCGCAAGGTGACCGTCGTGGCGTGGAAGCTCCTGACCGGCAACGAGCCCCCCGCCAACCCGGAGGACCCGGACGTCACCTGGCCGGAGGCGATCGGCTTCGCCACGGCGACCGGCGTGGCCGTCGGACTCGCCCGCCTCGCCTGGAACCGCAAGGCCGCCGACTACTACATCAAGTCCACCGGCGAGCGCCCCAAGCACCTGCAGCAAGAGAGCGCCTGAACCGACAGGCCCAGGTCCGCTACATCACGTCCACCGGCGAGCGCCCCAAGCACCTGCAGCAAGAGAGCGCCTGAACC
>NZ_DASSTI010000105.1:0-15442 GCF_035708005.1 Segeticoccus sp.
CGGCCGACCCCCACGGCAAGCTGCTCTCCAACGCCGACGGCGAATTCGTCACCAGCGGCGCCGACGTCCTGAGGCGTCTCGTGGGCCAGGTCAGCAACCCGGTTCGCTGGGACCTCTGCATGCAGACGATGCTCGACCTCGGTGTCGACGGCCTCATCGAGGTCTCTCCCGCCGGCACCCTCGTCGGTCTGGCGAAACGGGCCATGAAGGGCGTGCCCACCGTCGCGCTCAAGACTCCGGATGACCTCGACGCCGCCCGCGACCTCATCCGCGAGCACGCCGCCACCTCCAACCCCACCAACTGAGAAGGCACCTCGTGAGCACGTCTGCTACTGCGCCCGCCCCCAAGGGCACCGGCACCCTCCTGTCCCCGATGCCGACCCGCCACTCGCGGATCATGGGTGTCGGGGCCTACCGACCGGCCCGGGTCGTCCCCAACGCCGAGATCGTCGACCAGATCAGCTCGAGCGACGAGTGGATCCGCGAACGGTCCGGGATCGTCAGCCGCCACTGGGCGGCGCCCGACGAGAGCGTCATCGACATGGGCGAGATCGCGGCCCGGCAGGCGATGGAGCACGCGGGGGTGACGCCCGAGCAGATCGGCTTCGTCCTCATGGCGACCGTGACCCACCCGTACCAGACGCCGGCGGCCGCACCTGAGCTCGCCGCCCGCCTCGGCTCCACCGCCCCCGCCATGGACATCTCCGCGGCGTGCGCGGGCTACTGCTACGGCGTGGCCGTCGCCAGCGACATGGTGCGCAGCGGCTCCGCCGACCACGTCCTCGTCATCGGCGTCGAGAAGCTCTCGGACTTCACCGACCCGTATGACCGGTCGACCGCGTTCATCTTCGGCGACGGCGCAGGCGCGTGCGTGATCGGCCCCTCCGACACGCCGGGCATCGGCCCGACCATCTGGGGCTCCGAGGGCACGCAGCGCGACACGATCAGCCAGACGGTGCCGTGGACCGACATCCGCAAGAACTTCCGGGGCCGGACCATGGAGGAGGCCGCGGGCGGTCCGCCGCTCGAGGAGGCCGGTGAGCCCGAGGTCGCCGAGGCGCCGCACTGGCCGTCGCTCGGCATGGCGGGGCAGGCCGTCTTCCGGTGGGCCGTCTGGGGTATGGCCCCTGTGGCCCAGAAGGCCATCGACGCCGCCGGGATCACGGCCGAGGACCTCGACGCCTTCATCCCCCACCAGGCGAACATCCGGATCATCGACGCGATGATCAAGCAGCTCAAGCTGCCGTCGGACATCCCCGTCGCACGGGACATCGTGACCACGGCCAACACCTCGGCCGCGTCGATCCCGATCGCGACGACGCGCATGCTCGCCGAGAAGGAGATCCCCAGTGGGGGCCTCGCGCTTCAGATCGGCTTCGGTGCCGGTCTCGTCTACGCTGCGCAGGTCATCGTCCTCCCCTGACGACATTCCGATCTCCCGGTGGTTCCGCGGGTAATCGGGACCGAGGTAGCACCCGCCACCCAACACAAGGAGCAGTCAGATGGCACAGTCCGAGCAGGAGATCCTCGAGGGTCTCGCCGAGATCGTCAACGAGGAGACCGGTCTCGACACCGACCAGGTCGAGCTCGACAAGTCCTTCACCGACGACCTCGACATCGACTCCCTCTCGATGATGACGATCGTGGTGAACGCCGAGGAAAAGTTCGGCGTGCGCATCCCGGACGACGAGGTCAAGAACCTCAAGACCGTCCGCGACGCCGTCGGCTTCATCGCCAGCAACCAGGGCTGACCCGCTCTCCCTGCGTCGTGCACGGCCCGTCACGGAAGGAAGCACTCCTGTGCCCTTCCGACGCACCTGGCGGGTCGTGCACGGCCGGCCCCTCCGCCCACCGCGGCACCCGCCGTCCTGACCCACCTCGCTTCACCCGTTCTTCCTAGGAGCAGATCCTCCGATGACCACGCACCGCGGACCGCGCATCGTCGTGACCGGTCTGGGCACCACCAACCCGGTGGGCGGCAACATCACCGAGACGTGGGACGCCGTCCTCGCCGGTGAGTCCGGTGCCCGCCCCCTCCCCCAGGAGTGGGTGGACACCTACGAGCTGCCGGTGACCTTCGCCGCCAACATCAAGCACGACCCGGCGGAGACCCTGTCGAAGGTCGAGATGCGCCGGCTCGACCCCTCCTCGCAGTACGCGATGATCGCGGCCCGGGAGGCATGGGCGGACGCCGGCAAGCCCGACGTCGAGCCCGAGCGGCTCGCCGTCGCGTGTGGTTCCGGGATCGGTGGCGTGTGGACGCTGCTCAACGCCTGGGACACGCTGCGGGAGAAGGGCCCGCGCCGGGTGTTCCCGCTCACCGTGCCGATGCTCATGCCCAACGGCCCGTCCGCCGCGATCTCGCTCGAGGTGGGGGCCCGCGCCGGGGCACACACGCCGGTGAGCGCCTGCTCCTCCGGCGCCGAGGCGATGGGCTACGCCGCCGAGATGATCCGAGGCGGCCGCGCTGACGTGGTCGTGGCCGGCGGCACCGAGGCCGCCATCCACCCCATGCCCATCGCCGGGTTCGCCGCGATGCAGGCCCTGTCCAAGCGCAACGACGACCCGCAGGGCGCGTCCCGGCCCTACGACGTCGACCGCGACGGCTTCGTCCTCGGTGAGGGCGCCGCGGTGCTCGTGCTCGAGACGCTGGAGCACGCGCAGGCGCGCGGCGCGAAGATCTACGCCGAGCTCGCCTCGGTCGGCATGTCGGCCGATGCCCACCACATCACCGCCCCCGAGCCCGAGGGCGCGGGCGCCTCCCGCGCGATGCTGGAGGCCCTGGAACGGGCGGGCGCCACCGTGCAGGACCTGGCGCACATCAACGCGCACGCGACCTCCACGCCGGTCGGTGACATCGCCGAGTTCAACGCCATCAAGCGGGCTCTCGGCGACCGCCTCGACGAGGTGTCGGTCACCGCGAGCAAGTCCATGACCGGTCACCTGCTCGGCGCGGCCGGCGCCCTGGAGGCTGTGCTCACCATCCTGACCGTCCAGCACCGGCAGGTCCCCGCGACGATCAACCTGGACCACCAGGACCCCGACATCCCCCTCGACGTGGTGACCGGCAAGCCGCGTGACCTGCCAGCAGGGGACGTGCTGGCCCTCAACAACTCCTTCGGGTTCGGCGGCCACAACGTCTGTCTGGCGATCCGGAGCGTCTGACGTGGCGGCTCGCGTGCCCAGCGAGGCCTCCCGGCAGGCCGCACGGTCGTCCCGCCCGGCCGCCGACCGCGACACGGACCCCCGCAACCCGCGCACGCGGCTGGAGGCCTTCTTCGACCCGGGCACCGTCGAGCTGATCACCGCCGAGGACACCAGCGGCGTGCTGGCGGCCGCCGGAACCGTGCGCGGCACGCCCGTCGTCGCCTTCGCCTCCGACGCCACGATCAAGGGCGGGGCGATGGGCGTCGACGGCTGCCACGTCATCCTCACCGCCTACGAGCGGGCGCTGGTGGACCGGGTCCCGGTCGTCGGCCTGTGGCACTCCGGTGGTGCGCGGCTACCCGAGGGCGTGGTCTCGCTGCACGCCGTCGGGCAGGTGTTCGCCATCATGACCCGCGCCTCGGGGGTCATCCCGCAGATCTCCGTGGTGATCGGCCCCGCCGCCGGCGGGGCCGCCTACGGCCCGGCCCTGACCGACATCGTGATCCTCGGCCCGGACGGACGGATCTTCGTGACCGGCCCCGACGTGGTGCGCTCGGTCACCGGGGAGAACGTCGATGCCCTGCGCCTCGGCGGCCCCGAGCCGCACGGCCGGCGCTCCGGAGTCGTCCACGTCGTCACCCAGAGCACCGAGGAGGCCTTCGAGCGCGGCCGGCTCTTCTGCGAGCTGTTCGCCGAGCAGGGCACCCTCGATGTCGACGCGGTGAACGACCGAGACCTCGCCGAGACCTTCCCGGAGTCGGCCAGGCGGGCCTACGACGTGCACCCACTCGTGGCCAACGTCCTGGACGCGGACGCCGAACGGATCGAGCTGCACCCCAAGTGGGCCCCCAACATCGTCACCACGCTGGGGCGCTTCGGCGGCCGCACCGTCGGCGTGGTCGCCAACAACCCCATGCGCCTCGGCGGCTGCCTCGACTCGGCCTCCGCCGAGAAGGCGGCCCGCTTCGTGCGGATGTGTGACGCCTTCGGGGTGCCCCTCATCGTGCTCGTCGACGTGCCCGGCTACCTGCCCGGCGTCGGCCAGGAGTGGGACGGCGTCGTGCGACGCGGCGCCAAGCTGCTGCACGCCTTCGCGGAGGCCACCATCCCGCGGGTCACCGTCATCACCCGCAAGACCTACGGCGGCGCCTACATCGCCATGAACTCCCGGTCCCTCGGCGCCACCAAGGTCTTCGCCTGGCCCCCGGCGGAGGTCGCCGTCATGGGCAACGTCGCCGCGGTGCGGATCCTGCACCGGCGGCGACTCGCGGAGGTGGACGAGGCGGACCGGACGCACGTCGAGAACGAGCTCGCCGAGGAGCACGCCAAGCTCGCCGGCGGCCTGCCGCGGGCGGTGGAGATCGGGGTCATCGACGAGATCGTCGAGCCGTCCAAGACTCGCACCGCCATCGCGCGCGCCATCGCCGAGGCCCCCCAGCGCCGAGGCCAGCACGGCAACATCCCCCTGTAGGCACAGCTGCGCCGGTCGAGCCGAGGGCCCGACCGGCGACCGGTCCGCGTGGTTGCTCGGGGCGCCTAACCGACCTTGTGCAGCCAGCGCACGAGTGCTCCCTCACCGGCATAGCGGAACGGCTCGAGTTCGTCGTCCCAGTCCCGCCCGAGCAGCGCGTCGAGCTCGGCCTGCAACACGCCCGCGTCGCCACCGGCCCGCTCGACCGCCGCGCGGAGCCGGTCCTCGTTGATGACCGCGTCCCCGTTGGCGGAGGTCCAGGTGTGGTGGATCCCCAGGCTTGGCGTGTGCGACCAGCGGGAGCCGTCCACGCCGGGGCTCGGCTCCTCGGTCACCTCGTAGCGCAGGTTGTCCCAACCGCGCATGGCACTGGCCAGACGGGCGCCGGTGCCGGCCTCGCCGGTCCACGACAGCTCCGTGCGCACGAGGCCGGGCACGAGCGGCTGGGGGATCCAGTCGAGGGCGACGCGGCCCCCGAGGACCCCCTCGAGTGCCCAGGCGATGTGAGGGCACAGCGCAGTCGGGGTGGAGTGAATGAACACCACCCCGCGAGTCGTGGCACGCGACATCGCGACAGACATCCTGGACCTCCTGTGTGCGAGGGACGTCTTCCCCAACGGCCTCGCCACGGTCCGGCATGGTGCCGAGCGCGCACACGAGCTCACCTCGTGCTGGGCACATTGTGCCCCATCCGTCCCACCGGCACCACACGGCCCGGCGGCGTGTCCGGTATGCCGCGTGCCCGGCATACCGTCTGCGTCACCCGGGCTGCGCGAGAAGGTGCCCGGGCCGCGTCCGGCTGGGGCATGCTGGCGAGCGTGAAGTTCCTCGTGCTGTGGAAGCTCGACCTGTCCCGTGTCTCGCCCGAGGTCGCCCACGCCGTGGGGCGGATGCCCGACTACGGGCGCCGGCTGCACCGCGAGGGCAAGGTGCTGGCGCGCTACCACGTCGTGGGGGCGCACGGCGGTGCCTGGATCTACGAGGTGTCCTCGCACGAGGAGCTGGAACGACTGCTCGGCCAGGCGCCGGTGTTCAACGTGTCGACGTACACGATCCACGCCCTCGCCGATATGGAGTGACGACGACGGCGCGAGGAAACGCAGCGCAGCGAGGCCCGCAGCGCCAAGGAGTCGCTCCCAGCAGGACGGAGTGACGACGACGGTGCATCAGCGTGGACTGAACGAGTCCATGAATCTGCGAATCTGCGATTGACGGAGTCGGCGATCGGGAGGACCGTGGGAGGTCTCTCCTCTCCTACGGGGCAGCCATGGTGGGTCGTGGTCCCGGCGAGCTGGGAGCCCGCCGGCAGCTGGTGGTCAGCCAACGCCTGGGACAGCGACGCCGCGAGCTCGGGCTGACGCAGCGGGAGGTCACGACCCGGGTGACCGGCTTCGACGTCCGGCTCACGGACAAGTCCCTGAGCAGCCTCGAGCACGGTTCGGGCCTCGACCTCGACAAGCTGCCCGCGCTCGCCCTGGCGCTCGAGTGCACCGTCACGTGGCTGCTCGGGCTCACCGACGACCCGACCCGCTGGGAGCCGGACCGCCCCTACCCGCCCCTGCGGTCGGTGCCGCCCCGCGACGAGCTCGCCGCAGCCCCGGCCGGCCCGGACGACACTGACCACCGGCCCACGGGGGGCGCGCACCGCCCGTGGATCCTCGGCCCCCTCGAGGGCCACCGGCTCCCCGACGCGCAGCCCTGAACGCCGTCCCGCACGAGGTGAGTCATGTCCCAGCACCCGGCCAGCGCTCCCGACCCGCACGTGTCCGGCGGCCGCTCCGGGCCGACCCGACGCACGGTGCTGCAGGGGGCGGGAGCGCTGGCCGGGGCCGCCCTGCTCGCCGCCTGCGGCGCCTCCTCCGCTCCGGGGTCGGGGAAGCACGCGGGTGGGGCTGGGCCGGTCGCGGGGTCGAGTTCCACCTCCGCGTCCGGGAGCAACGCGGTCACCCTCACCGACCAGCGCGGCAAGACGCTGCACCTCCCCCACCCCGCGCGCCGCGTGGTCACCCTGCCGATGCCCGCGGCGGCGATCCTCATCGCCGTCGACCAGGGCGTCGACCACCTCGTCGGGATGCACGACGCGTCGTGGCTCGCCATCAAGGACGGGGTCCTCGGGCAGCTGTTCCCGCAGGCGCTCGCCGTGGCGCACGACGTCGCGAACAACGACTTCGTGCCCAACGTGGAGAGCGTCCTCGCCCTCCACCCCGACCTCGTCGTGCAGTGGGCCGACGCCGGCGCCGGCATCATCACGCCGTTGGAGAACGCCGGCTTGCCGGTCCTCGGGCTCACCTACGGGACGCAGCAGGACCTGACGACGTGGATCAACCTGTTCGCCGCCATGCTGGGCAAGCCGCAGCGGGCGAGGGAGCTGAACTCGCTCACGGCACAGCGCCTGCAACTGGCGAAGCGCGTGGGCCGACACGCTCCGCGTCCGCGCCCGAGCATCCTCTACTTCAACCGCTTCCTCGACGGGCTCAAGGTCGCGGGTGCCCAGACCTACAACGACTTCTACATCCGCCTCGTCGGGGGCACGAACCCGGCCAGCGGGCCGGCGCCGGCGCCTGCTCAGGGGATGGTCGGGGTCGATACCGAGCAGGTCCTCGCGTGGGACCCCGACATCATCCTCCTGGGCAACTTCGACGCCGCCATGCCCAGCGACGTCTACGGGCAGCCGGTGTGGAAGAGCCTGAGGGCCGTGCGCACCCGGCGCGTCTACAAGGTCCCCCTCGGCGGATACCGCTGGGACCCGCCGAGCCACGAGTCACCGCTGATGTGGCAGTGGCTGTCGCAGGTGGCCTTCCCCGGCCGCAGCCCCTGGGGTGACCTGCGGCCGCAGGTCGTGCGCGACTACACGACCTTCTACGGGCGCCGCCCGACGAACGCCCAGATGGACGAGATCCTCTGGATGAAGGAAAACGCGCAGTCCGCGCACTACGACCAGTTCGGGGCCGGCCGGTCCAGTGCTGCGTGAACGGGTCTCCTCGCGAGGCGTGCGCGCCCCGCGGCGCACGCTGCCCCCGGCGCCCCGCACCTCGGTGCTCGTCACCGCGGTCCTGCTCGTCGTCGTCTGCCTGGCCGCCCTCACCGTGGGTCGGTATGCCGTCCCACTCCCCCACGTCGTGCGCATCCTCCTCGGCCAGGTCACCGGAGCCCCGGTCACGGACCAGACCGGCCACGACGTCGTCGTCCTCGTGCGGCTGCCCCGCATCCTGCTCGCGGCGCTCGTCGGTGGCGGCCTGTCCGTGGGAGGCGTCGCGCTGCAGGCGATCTTCCGCAACCCGCTGGTCAGCCCGCAGATCATCGGCGTCTCCTCGGGGGCCTCCTTCGGCGGAGCCCTGGCGCTGTTCCTCGGCCTCGGCACCGGCTTCCTCGTCGGCGGGGCCTTCGTGTTCGGGCTGCTCGCCCTCGGCATCGTCTTCCTCGTCACGGTCGGTCGCGCGGGCGCCCCCATGCTGATGATCGTGCTCGGCGGAGTCGTCACGGGCTCGTTCTTCTCCGCCCTCGTCTCGATGCTCACCTACCTCGCCAACCCCTACGACACGCTGCCGGCGATCGTCTTCTGGCTGCTCGGCAGCGTCGCGAGCGCGACCTTCGGCAAGGTGCTCGTCTGCGTCGTCCCGGTGGGGATCGGCCTGGTCGTGCTGCTGGTCCTGCGCTGGCGGATCAACGTGTTGTCCCTCGGCGACGACGACGCCCGCGCGGTCGGCGTCACGCCGGGACCGGTGCGCTGGACGGTGCTGGGCGCGGTCACCCTCATCGTGGCGGGCGCGGTGGCGGTGAGCGGGGTGATCAGCTGGGTCGGTCTCGTCGTGCCCCACCTGGCCCGAATGTGGGTCGGCCCCGACCACCGCTTCCTGGTGCCACTGTCGTTCCTGCTCGGCGCGGCCTACCTCGTGGCGATCGACACGCTCGCCCGGTCGCTCACCGCGGGCGAGATCCCGCTGGGAGTGCTCACGTCGCTGGTCGGGGCGCCGGTGTTCTTCGTCCTCCTGCGCCGGCACCGCGACCGGATCTGGGACCGGGCCTAGCATGCTGGCGCTGCACGACGTGAGTTTCGCCTACCGCCCGCCTCGGTGGGTGTTCCGGAAGGTCACCTTCACCGTGCCCCGAGGGACGGTGACAGCCGTCCTGGGCCCCAACGGTCGCGGCAAGACGACCCTAGTCCGGTGCGCCGGCGGCCTGCTCAGTCCCTCCGTCGGCGTCGTCCGCCGTGACGCACCCGCCGGGTTCGTGCCCCAGGCCCACGGCAGCACCTTCGCCTTCCCCGTCCTCGACATGGTGCTCATGGGACGCGCCCGGCACATCGGGACGTTCTCGGTGCCGGGTCGACGCGACCGCACCGCGGCGGCCGAGGCACTGGAGCGGGTCGGCATCGCCCACCTGAGCGCGCGGCCGTTCCCCGAGCTCAGCGGCGGCGAGCAGCAGCTCGTCCTCATCGCCCGCGCCGTCGCCTCCGGCAACCCGGTGATGGTGCTCGACGAGCCGGCCAGCGGCCTCGACCTGCGCAACCAGGGCCAGGTGCTCACGCTGATCCGTTCCCTGGCGTGCGACGGACGGGCCGTCCTGCTCACCACCCACCGCCCCGACCATGCGTTGCTCGTCGCCGACGACGTGGTGCTCATGCACTCCCCGGAAGACGTGCGCTGTGGTCCGGCCGCCGAGCTGCTCACCGACCGGCAGCTCAGTGAGCTGTATGCCGTGCGCATCCGGAGCGTGCCCACCGGTCCCGGCGGCACGGGGCGAGCCCTGGTCACGAACTACCAGCCGAACGTGGAGTGAACGCGCCAGATCGAGCCCGCCACCACGGCGGGCGTTTGACTTTCGGCCCCCTCAGGTGCGGTGTAACGTGGCAAGTCCGGGGTTCTCCGCGACCACCGACGCCGGGTGTCCCACCGCGCCGAACCCAGCGCCACCGCCAGATGAGGTGAGCCGGACGGCCGATGAGTTCCTCACCACCTCAACGGGCTTCGCTCAGGCTCGCTCGGTGGCGGACGCCGTTCTCTACGAGGGCTACCTGCTCTACCCCTACCGCAAGTCCTCGGACAAGAACCGGATGCGCTGGCAGTTCGGCGTGCTGGCGCCTCGCCCCTGGATCGAAGCCTCCGGACCGGTGGCGGCCGGCGTGGCTGGCTCCGCCGAGTCTTGGTTCCAGCAGACGGAGTGCCTGCTGGAGGCACCGCTGGAGGCTGAGCTGCACTGCCGCGTGCGGTTCCTGCAGGTCGAGCACAAGGTGGTGCACGCGCGCCGTCCCGATGGCAGCGAGCAGGTCGTCGACCGACTGGAGAGCGACGTCGGCCCGGAGCTCACCTTCGACGAGGGTGTCCCGCACGAGGTGGACCTGGCCGTCCCCGTCGACGCACTGCTCGCCGGGGAGCAGCGCCGGCTGGTCGACCTGCCCGCGAGCGAGGTGGCGCGCCCCCTCACCGAGGAGGGTCGCGCGCTGGGAAGCGTCCTGCGCACCCGGGCGCGGCTCACGGCATACGTGCTCGTCTCGGCAGAACGTGCCGTAGCCCCGTTCCCTTTGCTGCGATTACGGATTCGGGTCGAGAATGCGGACGGCGGTCTCGCGCCGGACGCCACACGCGAGGAGGCACTGCGGCGCAGCCTGGTCGCGACGCACGTCATCGCCGGGATCCGACCGGGCGCCTTCCTGTCCTTGGTGGACCCCCCGGCGTGGGCCAGCGCCGCCGCGGCCGAGTGCGTGAACCTGCGCACCTTCCCCGTCCTCGCCGGCCCTGCGGACGAGAGCGACCTGCTCCTGTCCTCGCCGATCATCCTGTACGACCACCCGCAGATCGCGCCCGAGAGCCCGGGCGACCTGCACGACGCCGGCGAGATCGACGAGCTGCTCTCGCTGCGGACGCTCACCCTCACCGAGGAGGAGAAGCGCGAGGCGCACGCGACCGACCCACGGGCTGCGGAGATCCTGGAGCGCGTCGACCACCTCCCGCCAGAACTCCTGCAACGCCTGCACGGCGCGGTCCGCTCGCTCCGCCGCGTGCGTCCACCGGACCCCCCACCGCAAGCCCGGGTCGCGTGGTGGGACGAGGCCGCCGAGGCCGCGGTGTCCCCGGAGAGCGACACCGTGCTCGTCGACGGAGTCGTCGTCGGCAAGGGCAGCCGGGTCCGGCTGCGACCGCGTCGGCGGGGCACCGACGCCCACGACATGTTCCTGGCCGGCCGTACGGCCGTGGTCGAGGGCGTGCTGCTCGACGTCGACGGCTCCCGGCACGTCGCCGTCACGGTCGAGGACGACCCGGGAGCCGAGCTGCACCAGTGGTACGGCCGATTCCACCACTACTCCCCGGAGGAGCTCGAGCCACTCCTTCCCTCCTCCGGTACCACCCCTGCGGAGGCGCCGTCATGAGTGCCAGTGCGAGCAGGTCGGGGGGGACGCCGACGGGGCGGGTACTGGTCGCTGGCATCGGCAACATCTTCCTCGGCGACGACGGGTTCGGTGTCGAGGTGGCCAGACGGCTCGCAGGCGCGGAGCTTCCCGAGCGAGTCGACGTCGTCGACTACGGGATCCGCGGGGTGCACCTGGCCTACGAGCTCCTGGACGGCCGGTACGACACCCTCGTCCTGGTCGACGCCGTCCCCTTCGACGGTGAGCCGGGCGCCCTCACGGTGCTGGAGGCCCGCAGCCCCGGTGGGCAGGAGCTCACCTTCGCGGACGCGGTGGAGGCGCCGGCGGTCGACGCCCACTCGATGAACCCCGAGGCGGTGCTGCGCGTGCTGCACGGCCTCGGCGGCGGCCTGGGTCGGGTGCTCGTGGTGGGGTGCCGCCCCGCGGTGATCGCCGAACGGATCGGGCTCTCCGAGGAGGTCAACGGTTCGCTGGACGCGGCCGTCCGGCTGGTGCTCGAGGTTGCCGGTGAGGAAGCCGCCCGGCTGGCGGAGACGTCCTGGGCGCCCGCGACGACGGGACGCCGCCGTGCATGAGATGGGGCTGTGCGACGCGATGGTGCAGGCCACCCTGCGCCGCGCGAACGGGCGCCGGGTGCACGGCGTCCGTGTCCGCGTCGGCGGCCACCTGGTGGACCGCGAGGTCATCGCTCAGGGCTTCCGGCTCGCCGCGAGCGGCACCGTCGCCGAGGACGCGGAGGTCGACCTGGTGCTGGATCCGATGACGCTGGAGTGCGCTTCGTGTGGGCGCCGCGCGCCGGTGAACGACCACCTGGCGATGGTCGCCTGCCCCGGCTGCGGCGGCCTGGACATCACCCTGTCCGGCATGGAGGGCGCCGTCCTCGAGTCGATCACCGTGGACGCCCCACCGGTCGTGGACCGTGGAGCCGCTCGCGCGGGAGCACCACCGACGACCGAGGGATCGGCCCCGTAGGAGAGAAGGTCGGGATGGATGCCATCGAGCTGTTGATGCACGACCACCGCATGGTCGAGCAGCTCTTTCGCGACTACTCGGCAGCCGCCACCGACCAGCAGCGACGCGGTGTCGTCGACATCGTGATCCGCGAGTTGTCCAAGCACGCCGCCCTCGAGGAGCTCATGTTCTACCCGCTCGCCAAGCAGGTGCTCCCGCAGGGCGGCGAGGAGATCCGGGAGCACCTCTCCGAGCACATGGCGGTCAAGAAGCTGCTGCTCCAGCTGGACGGCCTGGATGCTGGCGACGCGCGCACCAACCAGCTGATGCGTGAGCTGGAGCAGGACGTCAGCGAGCACGTCGAGGAGGAGGAGCAGCAGCTGATGCCGCAGCTGCGCGAATCGGTGGACGCGCAGGCCCTGGACGAGCTCGGCGCGGAACTCGACAAGGCGAAGCAGACCGCCCCCACCCGACCGCACCCGAACGCGCCGGACGAACCCCCCACCCTCGCGATGGCCGCACCGGTCGCGGCCATCTACGACCGGCTCCGAGACCGACTCCAAGGGAGGCCGCAGACATGACGACCACGACATCCCCCGACCTGCCCACGGACCAGGCCACCGCGCCCGCCGCCCGACCCAGTGCCGCCGAGCAGCGCACGGGCTTCGACGAGATGACGATCCTGTGGATCTCGGAGGGGATGAGTTGCGACGGCGACACCGTGTCGATCACCGCCGCCGACCAGCCCGCGATCGAGGACGTGGTGAACGGACTCGTGCCCGGCCTGCCGAAGGTGAACCTCGTCAACAAGGTGCTCTCCCCCAGCCTGGGTGGCGAGGACTTCCTCGCCCCCTATCGTGCCGCTGCCCGCGGCGAGGTCGACCCGTTCATCCTCGTCATCGAGGGCTCGGTCCCCAACGAGAACATCAACGGCGAGGGCTACTGGACCTCTTTCGGCAACGACCCGGAGACCGGCGAGCCGATGACGCTCAACACCTGGATCGACCTGCTCGCCCCCAAGGCGTGGGCCGTGGTGGCCGTGGGCACCTGCGCGACGTACGGCGGCATACATGCCATGGCCGGCAACCCGACCGGCTCGATGGGGCTGGCCGACTACTTGGGCTGGGACTTCAAGTCCAAGGGTGCGCTGCCGATCGTCAACATTCCCGGGTGCCCGGTCCAGCCGGACAACTTCATGGAGACGCTCACCTGGGTGCTCTACCACGCGGCCGGCTCGGCACCACCTCCACCACTGGACGAGCTGCTGCGCCCGCAATGGATCTTCGGCAAGACCGTGCACGAGGGCTGTGACCGCGCGGGCTACTACGAGCAGGGCGACTTCGCCAAGGACTACAACTCCCCCAAGTGCCAGGTGAAAGTGGGCTGTTGGGGTCCCGTGGTGAACTGCAACGTGCCCAAGCGGGGCTGGATGGCCGGCATCGGCGGCTGCCCCAACGTGGGCGGCATCTGCATCGGCTGCACCATGCCCGGCTTCCCCGACACCTTCATGCCGTTCATGGACGAGCCCACCGGTGGCAGCCTGTCGTCCACGCTGATCAGGCCCTACGGCGCCTTCATCCGGCGCATGCGCGGCATCACCAGCATGGCCGTCAACAAGGAACCGAAGTGGCGTCACAACCGACACGAGCTGACCAGCGGGTACGACCCGCACTGGCGCGCCTGACGAGAGGAACGAGGACCAGACCGACATGACGACCACTCAGGCTCGTGCGGCGGGGCGCAGGCCCGCGCAGATCGTGGACATGTCCTGGGATCCGATCACCCGGATCATCGGCAACCTGGGCATCTACACAAAGATCGACTTCGCCAACCAGGAAGTCGTCGAGTGCCACTCCACCTCCTCCCTCTTCCGCGGCTACTCCGTGTTCATGCGCGGCAAGGACCCCCGCGACGCCGGCTTCATCACCTCCCGCATCTGCGGCATCTGCGGCGACAACCACACCACCTGCTCCAACTACGCCCAGCAGATGGCCTACGGCGTCAAACCCCCGCCCCTGGCCGAACACATCACCAACCTCGGCGAAGCCGCCGAATACATGTTCGACCACACCCTCTTCCAGGACAACCTCGTCTTCGTCGACTTCTGCGAAGCCATGGTCAAAACCACCAACCCCTCGGTCCTGGCCCGCGCCGAACGCACCGAGGCCCCCCGCGGCCACCTGCACGGCCACCGCACCATCGCCGACATCATGCGCGCCTACAACCCCTTCGAGGGCGAGGTGTACAAACAGGCCCTGCGCGTCTCCCGCATCACCCGCGAGATGTTCTGCCTGATGGAAGGCCGCCACGTCCACCCCTCCACCCTCTACCCCGGCGGCGTGGGCACCCCGCCCCAGCCCACCCTGTTCACCGACTACCTCACCCGCCTGCTGCACATCATCGACTTCATCAAACAGGCCGTCGCCATGAACGACGACGTCTTCGACTTCTTCTACGCCGCCCTGCCCGGCTACGAGGAGGTCGGCCGCCGCCGCATCCTGCTCGCCTGCTGGGGCGCCTTCCAAAACCCCGACACCTGCGACTACCGCTACCAAACGATGAACACCTGGGGCAAGGACATGTTCGTCACCCCCGGCATCATCGTCGACGGCCAACTGGTCACCAACAACCTCATCGACATCAACCTCGGCCTCAGAATCCTCCTCGGCTCCTCCTACTACGACGACTGGACCACCCAAGACCCCTTCGTCACCCACGACCCCCTGGGCAACCCCGTCGACATCCGCCACCCCTGGAACCAGACCACCCTGCCCCACCCCCAAAAACGCCACTTCGACGGCAACTACTCCTGGGTCATGAGCCCCCGCTGGTACCACCCCGAAACCGGCCAGCACCTCGCCCTGGACACCGGCGGCGGCCCCCTGGCCCGCCTGTGGTCCACCGCCCTGAACGCCCTGGTCGACACCCCCTACGTCAAAGCCACCGGCCACAGCGTCCGCATCACCCTGCCCAAGGGCCCAACCCTCCCCGAAACCACCCTGGAATGGACCATCCCCAAATGGTCCAACACCCTCGAACGCGACCGCGCCCGCCCCTACTTCATCGCCTACGCCGCCGCCATGGCCCTGCAGTTCCTCGAACGCGCCCAACAACTCACCCGCGCCGGCGAGACCAAAACCTTCGAAAACTACCAAGTCCCCGACGAGGCCATCGGCTGCGGCTTCCACGAAGCCGTCCGCGGCGTCCTCTCCCACCACCTCGTCATCAAGGACAAGAAGATCGCCAACTACCACCCCTACCCCCCCACCCCCTGGAACGCCAGCCCCCGCGACCACTACGGCACCCCCGGCCCCTACGAAGACGCCGTCCAGGGCCAGCCCATCTTCGAAGAAAACGGACCCGACACCTTCAAAGGCGTCGACATCATGCGCACCGTCCGCAGCTTCGACCCCTGCCTGCCCTGCGGCGTCCACATGTACACCGGCAACGGCAGAACACTCACCGTAAAACACTCACCCACCTACGGAGCCGGCCATGACTGAGCC
>NZ_DASSTI010000106.1:0-2081 GCF_035708005.1 Segeticoccus sp.
GTCGAGCACCTCCACGCGCCGGTGCTGGGCCTGCAGTGGCACCCCGAGGTCACCCTCCCCGAGGTGCCGGAGCGACAGTTCGCTCCGTTCGCCTGGCTCGCGCGGGAGGCCGCCCGCCAGCCCGTCGCGTGACCGGTCGGATCCCTCTGGTGACCGGTCGGATCCCTCTGGGGGCGACGCGCCCGCGTGAGACCCGAGAACTTCAGCCACACTGGCCGGCGTGAGGCTCTGGTCGCTGCACCCGTCCTACGTGGACCGCCAAGGCCTGGTCGCCTGCTGGCGCGAGGCGCTGCTGGCCCAAGCCGTCCTCGCGGGACGGACACGCGGCTACACGCGCCATCCGCAGCTGGTGCGCTTCCGTGCCACACCGGACCCCCTCGCGGCGATCAGCAGCTACCTGCTCGGCGTCGCGGACGAGGCACGTGCGCGCGGCTACCACTTCGACCGACGTCGGGTGCTCGAGCCACCGGACGAAGGCCTCAGGCTCGAGGTCACCGACGGGCAGTTGCGCTACGAGTGGGACCAGTTGCGGTCGCGTCTGGCGGTCCGCAGTCCGGAATGGCTCTCCGGGGTGCTGGAGCGTTCACCGTTGCCGGACGCGCCCGACGCAGGGTTTCCTCCTCCGCACCCACTCTTCCGGACTGTCCCTGGGTCGGTGGCCGACTGGGAGGTCAGCGCGTGGCGCGGTGACGCAGCGCGCTGATCGCCGCCGTGACGACGACCAGCTCGCTCAGGACCGCCACCACGCCGAGCGGCTCCCACCAGTTCCCCACGTCGTCCGCCAACTGGGGAAAGGCCACCAGCCGTGTGGCGGCATACCCGAGGACGGCGAGGCCGCAGCAGGTGGCGGCGAAGGCGTAGGCCAGGGGCACCTCGGCGACGGCGAGCACGCCCGCCGACAGCAGGCAGGCCGCGGTGAGCAGGATGAACAGGACGCCCATGTAGGGCGCCTCGTGCAGGTGCGGCGCGATCACCGGGATGTGGGCCGCTCCGGCCACCAGGACGGCGAGCACCGTGGTGACCCGTGCCGCACTGACCGGCGACTTCACGACGATCGTGGACATGGCTGCTCCTGCTCTGGTCGAGGGTGGCGCCGGCGGGAGAACCGGTCACAGGCGGTATTCGGCGCCGGCCGCCCGAACGGATGAGCCGCCCTGTCGTAGGCCGTCGTGCGGGTGACCCATCCGGGGCGCCGCGGGCGCCGAATACCTGACATGTCCACGTGCCACGGCGCCCTCCGGTTCACGACGCCGCCACGCTGTTCCCACCCTCCCGCCCTGCGCCCTGCGGTGGTGGACCGGAAGAATGTCCGCCGTGGATGACGCCCCGGGGCCTGAGGCGCGACGGCCGCGCGCCGTCGCGCCGGCGACCTCGCAGCCGGCGTCGACCACCGACCTCGTCCACCTGCTGCGCCAGTGTGCCCGGGGAGACGAGGCGGCCTTCGGCAGGCTGTATGACGAGGTGTCGCCTCGTCTGTTCGGTCTCATCCGTCGTGTCGTACGGGACCCGGCGCAGGCCGAGGAGGTCACCCAGGAGGTCTTCCTCGAGATCTGGCAGCACTCGGCACGTTTCGACGAAGGCCGGGGCAGCCCACTGTCGTGGATGCTCACCATCGCCCACCGCAGGGCGGTGGACCGGGTCCGCGCCGCCGAGGCGTCGGCCCGCCGGGAGGCCACCTACCAGGACACCCACCAGGACGTGGACTTCGACATGACCGCCGAGCTGGCCCAGTCCTCGCTGGAGGCGCAGCGCGTGCGCCGGGCGATGGCCTCGCTGACCTCGGCGCAGCGAGGGGCGCTGGAGCTGGCCTACTTCGGGGGCTACACCCATACCGAGGTGGCCAAGCTGCTCGACCTTCCGCTGGGCACGGCCAAGACGCGGATCAGGGACGGCCTGATCCGGCTACGCGACACGTTGGGGGTGGGCTCATGAACGACGACATCCACGCCCTCTCCGGTGCCTATGCCGTCGACGCCGTCGACGAGGTGGAGCGGGCCCGGTTCGAGCGGCACCTCACCGTCTGCGCCGACTGCCGCGCCGAGGTGGCCAGCCTGCGGGCGGCCGCGGCCGAGCTGTCCCAG
>NZ_DASSTI010000107.1:0-44224 GCF_035708005.1 Segeticoccus sp.
GCGATCGAGAGGTGGTCGAGCCCCACCCTGGCCTCGTCGAACCGGTCGCCCTCGGGGGTGCGCTCATGCGCCTGCAGTCCGAGGACCACGCCGGGGCCCGCCAGCATCAGCGTGCGGCGCCAGCCGGGACCGCTCATGTCCGGGCCGCGCTTCATGCCCAGCGCATGCGCATACCAAGCGACGCTGGTCTCGAGGTCGGTCACGGTCAGGGTCACATGACTGAAGGCGTCGATCGTGGGCATGTCTTCATGCTGGCACCGAGGCCGCGCACCGGGAGGGCCGACCGCGGTCCGGAGCTGCCGGGCGTTAGTCGGGTGAGCCGGTCTGCAGCAACTGGACGAACCCGGCCTCGTCGAGCGTGGTGACGCCGAGCTGTTCGGCCTTCTCGGCCTTGGACCCGGCGTTCTCGCCCACGACCACGTAGTCGGTCTTCTTCGACACCGAGCCGGCTGCCTTGCCGCCGCGGGAGAGGATGGCCTCCTTCGCCGAGTCACGGGAGAAGCCCTCGAGCGAGCCGGTCACCACGACGGTCAGTCCCTCGAGCGTGCGCGGGGTCGACTCATCGACCTCGTCGGCCATCCGCACCCCGCAGGCGGCCCACTTCTCGACGATCTCGCGGTGCCAGTCGATCGTGAACCAGGCGGCCACCGACTCGGCGATGGTCGGCCCGACCCCCTCGACGGCCGCGAGGTCCTCCTCACTGGCCGACCGGATCGCCTCCAGGGAGTGGAAGTGCCCCGCCAGGGCGCGGGCTGCCGTCGGACCGACGTGCCGGATCGAGAGGGCCACCAGCACACGCCACAGCGGCTGCTGTTTGGCACCCGCCAGGTTGTCGAGCAACTTGTGCCCGTTGGCCGACAGCGTGCGCCCGTCGACGACCTCCTCGGCGGGGTCGGACTTCTTGGCCGCGCGGGTGTAGAGCGGCACCTGCACGAGCCGGGCCACGGCGGTCGCCCGGTCGCCGTCCTGCGGGGCCAGGGTGAACAGGTCGCCCTCGTCGTGGATCACCCCGGCCTCCAGCAGCGCGATCGAGCCCTCCCAGCCGAGCGCCTCGATGTCGAACGCGCCGCGGCCCGCGAGGGAGAACAGCCGCTCACGCAGCTGCGAGGGACAGCTGCGGGCGTTGGGGCATCGGATGTCCTTGTCGCCCTCCTTCTGCGGCGCCAGCTTCGTGCCGCAGGAGGGGCAATGCGTCGGCATCTGGAACTCGCGTTCGTCCCCGGTGCGCAGGTCGGCCACCGGCCCGACGATCTCGGGGATGACGTCACCGGCCTTGCGCAGCACCACCGTGTCGCCGATCAGCACGCCCTTGCGACGCACCTCGTGGGCGTTGTGCAGGGTCGCCATCTCGACCGTGGACCCGGCGACCTTCACCGGCTCCATCACGCCGTAGGGCGTCACCCGCCCCGTGCGCCCGACGTTGACCCGGATGTCGAGGAGCTTGGTGGTGACCTCCTCGGGTGGGTACTTGAAGGCGATCGCCCAGCGCGGTGCCCGTGAGGTGGAGCCCAGCCGACGCTGCACCGACACCTCATCGACCTTGACCACCACGCCGTCGAGCTCGTGCTCGACCGAGTGCCGATGCTCGCCGAAGTGCTCGACGAACGCCTGCACGGCGCCGAGGTCGTCGACCACCTTGCTGTGGCTGGACACCGGCAGCCCCCAGGCACGGAGCAGGTCGTAGGCCTCGCTCTGGCGCCGGATGTCGAAGCCGGTCCGGGCGCCGAGGCCGTGCACCAGCATGTGCAACGGCCGGCTCGCGGTGACCTTGGGGTCCTTCTGCCGAAGCGACCCCGCCGCCGCGTTGCGCGGGTTGGCGAACGGCGCCTTGCCCGCCTCCACCAGGGAGGCGTTGAGCTCCTCGAACGCCTCTACCGGGAAGAACACCTCCCCGCGCACCTCCAGCTCACCCGGGATCGGCACGTCGCCCTCGCCCTGCAGCTGGTGCGGGATGCCGTCGATGGTGCGCACGTTGTTGGTGATGTCCTCACCGGTGCGACCGTCGCCGCGGGTCGCGCCGCGCACCAGCCGGCCGTCCTCGTAGAGGAGGTTCACCGCGAGCCCGTCGATCTTCAGCTCGCACAGGTAGTGGAACGGCACGTCACCCAGCTCGCGCCGCACCCGGGCGTCCCACGCGGCGAGCTCCTCGATGCTGAAGACGTTGTCGAGGCTGAGCATCCGCTCCAGGTGGTCGACCGCGGTGAACTCGCTCGACCAGGTGCCGCCCACCTGCTGGGTGGGGCTGTCCGGTGAGCGGAGCTCGGGATACCGCTCCTCCAGGCCCTGCAGCCGACGGAACAGCTCGTCGAACTCCGCGTCACTGATGGTCGGCGCATCCCGGACGTAGTAGGCGAACTGGTGCTCACGCACCTCCTCGGCCAGCTGCGTCCACTCCTGGCGCGCCTCCTCCGGCGCGCTGGGCAGCTCCTCGGTGGCCGCGGCGGTCTCGGGGACGTCCGTCTCTGCGTCGCTCACGACGTCATCCTGCCGCACGCGGCCGACACCGCTCAGGCGTGGCGGCGCCGCGCCGGCATACCGATCAGTGCGGCCGCGGCCAGCACGACGACGGCACCGACCACCTGCTCGGGCCCCAGCCGTTCGTGCAGCACGACCATCCCGAGCGCGACCGACACCACGGGAATCAGGTAGGTCACGCTGGTGGCGACCGTGGGGCCGGCCACCCGCACGACGTCATACTGCATCGACATGGCCAGGCCGGTGCCCACGACACCGAGGGCGAGGACGGCGGCGAGCGCGGCCCACAGCGTCGACCCCGACCCCGTCACCGACCAGGGCGCGGCCACGGAGCCACCTCCCTGCCAGATCCACCAGCCGAGCAGCACGAGGAGGACCTCGGCCGACGCGGTCAGCAGCTGACCGGCGGGCGCCGAGAGGCCCTGGAGCTCACCGCCGGTGAGGTAGCGCTTGGTCCACGTCCACCCCACGCCGTAGGAGGCGCCGGCGGCGAGCGTCATCCCGAAGCCCAGCAGGTCGGGCCGGCTCGAGCTCGCCCACGGCTCCATGATCACGAGCACGCCGAGGAAGCCGATGAGGACGCCGACGACCTTGCGGGCCGGCACCTTCTCCGCGGGCAGGAGCGCGAGCGTGACGAGCACGGCGGCGATCGGGGTGACCGCGTTGCCGATACCGGCCAGGGCGGAGCTGACCCGCTCCTCGGCCACCGCGAAGAGAGTCCACGGCAGGGTGCACGCGAAGAAGCCGGTGACCGCGAGGTGCCCCCACGTGCGGGCGCCGCGCGGCAGGTGCCCACGCCCGATCAACAGCACCGCGGTGAGCACGGCAGCGCCGGAGAAGACACGGAGGGCGGCGACCTGCAGCGGCTCGAGGCCGCGCAGACCGAACTTGATGAGCAGGAAGCTCGAGCCCCAGATCGCGGCGAGGGCAAGGAACTTCGCCTGCCACGGGACGCGCGTCGCCGCGAGGGGCGGGGGCGCCGACCGGGTCGGCACGGTGGTGGTCATCGGGTGGTTTCCCGTCACGGCGTTCACGAGGTGGTCAACCAGCGGCCGACGGGCGGAATGCCCTCCGAGTGCCTCAGATCCGCCTCAGATTTGAAGGGTCGAGCCCACCTTAGGACCGGCCACCGACCCGGCGGACGAGACTGAGGTCCTCAGGCCCCGGCCGCCGTCTCCGCGAGCGCCCTCGCGACGTCGCGGACCAGCCGCTGAATCCGGGCGGCTCCGTCGGTCGCGGCGGAGGCGAGCCCGCACGCCGGGGTGACGGTGAGCCCGCCCAGCTGCGTGGCCGGCATACCGACGTCGTGCCAGGAGCGGGAGGTGCGTTCGACCACCTCGCGCACGGTGGGCTGGGACGCGCCGTCGGTCGCCACGGTCCCCAGCCACACGTCGGTGCCCGACTCGACCGTCGCGGCGACGGACTCCCAGCCGCGGGCGTCGAGGGCGGTGGCATCCAGGGCGATCGCGTCGGCCCCGGTGGACCGCAGCAACGGCAAGGGGACGGCGCGGTCGCAGCAGTGGATGACGGTCTGGTCGGCCCGGTCGCGGACCGCCTCCAAGGCGGTGCGCAGTCCGTCGGCCGCGACGGACGGGTCGACCGCGCGCAGCCGGCCGTAGCCGGAGGCCGTCGGCAGCCGCCCGGCCAGGACCGCGGGCAGCGAGGGTTCGTCGAGCTGTATGACGACCCGCGCGTTCGGGACCAACCTCGCCACGGCCTCCAGGTGGTCGCGCAGCCCCTCGGCCAGGGAGGCGGTCAGGTCACGGCAGGCGCCCTCGTCGACGACGGCGCGCTCGCCGCGGTTGAGCTGGACCGAGGCGGCCAGCGTCCACGGTCCGGCGGCCTGGACCTTGAGCGAGCCGGTGTAGCCGTCGAAGGCCTCGGCGAGCTCGTCGAGGTCCCGGCGCAGGAACGCGCGGGCGCGGTGGAGGTCGCGGCCGGGGCGGTCGACGAAGCGCCAGCCTGACGGCTGCAGGTCCACCGGCAGCCCCACGAGCAGGGCCGCGCCCCGGCCGATGAGGTCGGCGCCGGGGCCGCGGGCCGGCAGCTCGGGCAGGTAGGGCAGGTCGTCGTCGGCGAGCAGGTCGCGGACGGTCGTGAGCGCCGCTCCGATGTCGTCGCCGGGCCAGGAGCCGATGCCGCTCGCCCTGCAGGTGCCAGTCACGGCCCCGACCTTACGGCCGCGCCGCCCGGCGTCTCCGCGGCGGGGCCGCCGGGGGCTGGCCGCGAGAGGTGACCCGCTCGGCCACTTCTCAGCGGGCGAGGTGAGCGGAGGAGATGGTGGCGGAGCCGACCACGCGCGTGCCGTCATACAGCACGACGGACTGGCCGGGGGCGACCCCTCGGATGCGCTCCTCCAGCCGCACCTCGACCCGGTCCCCGTCGGCCCGGGCGGTGGCCGGCACCTCGGCGCCGTGGGCACGCACCTGTGCCCCGACGCAGACGATGCCCTCCGGCGGCTGCCCGCACCAGCGCGCGTGGTCCCCGGTGAGGGCGTCGACGCCGAGCAGCTCCTTCGGCCCCACGACGACCGTGTTGGTCGCCGGCTGCACGTCCAGCACGTAGCGCGGCTGCCGGTCGGCGGCCGGCCGGCGCAGGTTCAGCCCGCGCCGCTGCCCCACGGTGTAGGCATAGGCGCCCCGGTGCTCCCCCACCACCTCGCCGGAGGCGTCGACGATCTCGCCGGGACGCTCCCCCAGCCGCTCGGCGAGCCAGCCGCGGGTGTCACCGTCGGAGATGAAGCAGATGTCGTGGCTGTCCGGCTTCTTCGCGACGTAGAAACCGCGCGCGGCCGCCTCGTCGCGCACCTGCGGCTTGGTGGAGTCCCCCAGCGGGAAGAGGGCGCGGGCCAGCTGCTCCTCGTCGAGCACGCCGAGCACGTAGGACTGGTCCTTGGCCGGGTCCACCGCCCGGTGCAGCTCCCGCCGGCCCGAGGCACTCGACCCCGAGTCGACGATCCGCGCGTAGTGCCCCGTCGCGACCCCGTCGAAGCCGAGGGCGAGCGCCTTGTCCAGCAGCGCGGCGAACTTGATCCGCTCGTTGCAGCGCAGGCACGGGTTGGGGGTGCGCCCGGCGGCGTACTCCGCGACGAAGTCCTCGATGACGTCGTCCTGGAACCGCGCCGCCATGTCCCACACGTAGAACGGGATCCCGAGCATGTCGGCCACCCGCCGGGCGTCGCCGGCGTCCTCGATCGTGCAGCAGCCGCGGGCGCCCTCGCGCAGCGTCTTGGCCGACCGGGACAGGGCCAGGTGCACCCCGACCACCTCGTGCCCGGCGTCGAGGACGCGTGCCGCCGCGACCGCCGAGTCCACCCCACCGCTCATCGCGGCCACGACCCGCATCAGCCGGCCCTCCTCGCGCCTCCAAGGCCCGCGCCCCCGGTCGCGTCGTGCGCCCGCTGCGCCCGTTCGACGGCGCCCGGCAGCGCGGCCAGCACCGCCTCGACGTCGGCCTCGCTCGAGGTGTGCCCCAGGGTGAGCCGCAGGGCGCCGCGGGCCTCCTCCTCGGGCACGCCCATCGCCAGCAGCACGTGGCTGGGCTGGGGCACCCCGGCCTGGCACGCGGACCCGGTCGAGCACTCCACGCCGACCGCGTCGAGCAGGTAGAGCAGCGAGTCCCCGTCACAGCGCGGCACCCGCAGGTGCACGTTGCCGGCCAGCCGTCGCTCGGCATCCCCCGGCGCGTACGCACCGCTGACCGTGATGCCCAGGCCCAGGTCGAGCGCCCCGCGCACCAGCCGGTCCCGGAGCGCGACCAGCCGGGCGGTCTCCTCCGGCAGGGTCCGCACCGACTCCTCGACGGCCACCGCGAACCCCCGTATGCCGGGTGCGTCCACCGTGCCGCTGCGCAGCTGCCGCTCCTGCCCCCCGCCGAACAGCAGCGGCACCACCGGGGCGTCCCGCCGAGCCACGAGCGCCCCCACGCCGACCGGCCCACCCAGCTTGTGCGCGCTGACCGTCACCAGGTCCGCGCCGCTGGCGGCGAAGTCGACCGGGGTGTGGCCCGCCGCCTGGACGGCGTCGGTGTGGAACGGCACCCCGAACTCTGCTGCGACGGCGGCGAGCTCGGCCACCGGCTGGATCGTGCCGACCTCGTTGTTGGCCCACATCACGCTGACGAGGGCGGCCGATTCGGGCTCGGCCGCCAGGGCCGCCCGCAGCACCTCGGGAGCCACCCGCCCCTCGGGGTCGACCTCCAACCAGCTGACCCGCGCCCCCTCGTCCCGGACGAGGTGCTCGACGGTGTCCAGCACCGCGTGGTGCTCGACGGTGGAGACCAGCAGCCGGGTCCGCCGCGGGTCGGCGGCACGCCGTGCGCGGAAGGCGCCCTGCAGGGCGAGGTTGTCCGACTCGGTGCCGCCCGAGGTGAACACCACCTCCGAGGGCCGGGCCCCCAGGGCGCCGGCGATCTGCTCGCGGGACTCCTCCACCACCCGCCGGGCGGCGCGGCCGGAGCCGTGCAGCGACGAGGCGTTGCCCACGGTCACGAGCTGCTGGGCCACCGCCTCGACGGCGGCAGGCAGCATCGGGGTGGTCGCCGCGTGGTCGAGGTAGGCGCGGACCTGCGGGATGGGCACCGCAGCAGTCTACGTGCGCGCCCACGAGGCCCCCGGGCGTGGACCGCGCACCGGACGGGTAGGAGACCAGACGCGTCACCCGACCGAGTCGATCGAGGAGCCACTCATGAAGTTCGGTTACGCCCTGTCCTGCGAGGAGTACGGCCCGCAGGAGCTGATCGAGCAGGCCAAGCTGGCCGAGGAGACCGGGTTCGAGGCCCTGTGGATCAGCGACCACTTCCATCCGTGGAACGACGCACAGGGACAGAGTCCCTTCGTCTGGTCCGTGATCGGTGGCATCTCGCAGGTGTGCAGCCTGCCCGTCACGACGGCGGTGACCTGCCCCACCATCCGCATCCACCCGGTGATCGTCGCCCAGGCGGCGGCCACGTCGGCGGTGCTGACCGGCGGCCGGTTCACCCTCGGCGTCGGCACCGGGGAGAACCTCAACGAGCACGTCCTCGGCGACCGCTGGCCGAACGAGGCGCAGCGGCTGGAGATGCTGGCCGAGGCGGTGGAGGTCATCCGGTTGCTGTGGAGCGGTGAGCAGGTCTCCCACGAGGGCGCCCACTACGACGTGGACCGGGCGCGCCTCTACACCCTGCCCGACGAGCCGCCACCGATCTTCGTGTCCGCGTTCGGGCCGCGGGCGCTGGAGGTGGCCGCCCGGATCGGCGACGGGTTCATCACGACCTCACCGGATGCCGAGATGCTGAACACGTTCCGCGAGCTCGCCGGCCGCAACCTCCCGGCGAAGGTCAGCACGAAGGGCAGCTACGCGCCGACCAAGGAGGAGGGCGTGGAGCTGGCGCACCGGCTCTGGTCGAACGGCGGCCTGCCCGGTGAGCTCGCGCAGGAGCTGCCCACCCCCGGGCACTTCGAGCAGGCCAGCCAGCTCGTGACGATGGAGTCCACCGAGAAGTCGGTGCCGTGCGGCCCCGACCCGCAGGCGTACATCGAGAACCTGCGCCCGTTCGTGGAGGCCGGTTTCGACGAGGTGTACGTCACCAACATGGGCCCGCACTGGGCTGATGCGATGCGCATGTATGCCGACCAGATCCTTCCCGAGTTCCGTTGAGCTGATGAGATCTTCAGGAGGTGAGCGGTCGTCCGCTCACCCCACGGAGGGGAGCACGCGCCATACCGCGGCGTCGACCACTCCGGTGACCGGCAGGCCCCGCTCCCGCTGGAAGGTGAGCACCGCGTCGCGCGTCATCGGACCGAAGTAGCCGTCGGCACCGACGCCGAGCGCCTCCTGCAGCACGACGACGGCCGACCCCACCGACCAGAGCTGCAGCGTGGTGCCGGCATACGCGGCATACGGGTTCTTCGCGCTGCCGGCGGCAAGGACCGGCGAATCAGCACTGCCCGCAGCGAAGTTCACGAAGGTGCCGCGCAACCCGTTGCGGTAGGCGGGCCAGGGGTAGCTCGCCACGAGCGCGTCGGCCGTGACGTAGGCGGACCGGTAGCGGCCCAGGGCATCCACACCCTCGATCAGCACGTGCCGCACCCGACCGCCCCAGGCGCCCTGCCCGTCCCGGTCGACCACCTGCAGTCGCTGCACCTTCGTGATCCCGTAACGCTGCTCGAGCACGGACGCCGGCAGCTGCGCCGTCCAGGCGTGCAGCGGGTCGTCGACGGCGTCGTAGGGGTCGGCCTTGCTGGGCAGGTAGGGGTAGCCGGGCGCGGCGACCGTGCGTCCCCCGTTGCTGGCCGAGAACATCGTGAGCGCCAGCGCCCCCTCGTAGGTCAGCACGCGCCCGGCCGTGGCGGCCACCGCGTCGTCGGTCGCCGCCGTCTCCACCGGCGTGAGCACGCCGGAGGCCGACACGGTGCCCACCCCCGGGTAGACCTGACAGGCCGTGGTGTCGCACACGTCATACGGACCGCCGCGGCCGACCGACCGCAGCGCGAAGGTGCGCGCGGCCACCGCCTGGGCCCGCAGCGCCGCCCGCCGGAACCAGCCCGGCGACTCGCTCGGCACGACCGAGCGCAGGTAGGCCTCCAGCCCGACCCGGTTGACGGTGCTGACACGGGTGCTGCTGGTGCGCACCGCCTGCAGGGTGCCGCGATAGGCGCGCACGGTGCCACCCGGCAGCACCAGGCGCACGGGGGTGCGACCGCTGGAGAAGGTGACCGGGCAGGGCACCGTGGCCGTCCCGGCCACCAGCCGGTATGCCGACCACGCACCACTGCGGTAGCCGTCCAGCCGGCAGCCGGCGGAGCCGGCTCGCACCCGCCAGCGGCTCGGGCCGGTGGGCAGGGTCTTGACGACGCTGCCGGCGCGGACGGCCAAGCCGGGCGTCCGAGCCACCTCCAGCACCCCGTCGGTGTCGGCGCTGATCCCCACGCGCAGCAGGCGGTTCGGGGTGGACACGAGCGTGGTGCCCGGGTAGTAGAAGGACAGGATCCGGCCGTAGCCGAGGCCCGCCTTGGCGGCGCCGTTGGCGCCGTACTGGGACAGGCCGATGCCGTGGCCCCAGCCCCGGCCCTCGAGGGCGAAGACCCCACCGGCGGGGCGGTTGACCACCGTGGCACCGGGCATGGCCGGCGGGTAGGGAGTGCTGGCGAGCGCCGCGGGGGCGCTGGCGAGCAGGACGGGCGCGGCGCCGATCGCGGCGGCCACGGCGAGGGCCGTGGTGCGGGGGCGCGCAGAGGGCAGGGTCAGGCGCACGGCCGCAGCCTTCCGGGCGGGGCTCTGGGTGGCCCCCGCCCGGACGGCGGGGTGGCACTTGCTGCCAAGGGTGGGGAGCTCGGGCCCCGACTCGCGCCGGGGCCCGGACCTCCATCGTGTCGCGGTGGTCCGAGCCCCAGGGATCGTCCGTTCGGCTACTTCGCCGTCATCGTTCGTCCACCGTCGGCGTGTCGCGCACCGATTTCCGCCGAGGTGTGCTGGGCCGATCCAGCCGCGCTGTTCGCGGGGTCAGCCCTTGGCCTTGGTGATCTCCTCGGTGGCCTGGGGCAGGACGGTGAACAGGTCGCCGACCACGCCGAAGTCGACGAGGTCGAAGATCGGGGCCTCCTCGTCCTTGTTGACCGCGACGATGGTCTTGGAGGTCTGCATCCCGGCGCGGTGCTGGATCGCCCCGGAGATGCCGGCGGCGACGTACAGCTGCGGGGACACCGTGGCACCGGTCTGCCCGACCTGGCTGGAGTGGGGGTACCAGCCGGCGTCCACCGCGGCGCGGGAGGCGCCCACCGCCGCACCCAGGCTGTCGGCGAACGCCTCGACCGGGGAGAAGTCGCCGCCGGTCCCCCGGCCGCCGGAGACCACGATCGCGGCCTCGGTCAGCTCCGGGCGGCCCGACGCCTGCTTGGGGCTGCGGTCGGTGATCCTGGCGGTCTTCGCGGCCTCGGACACCGAGACCTCGACCACCTCATCGGCGGCCGCGCCCGCCACCTCCTCGGGGGTGACCGCGTTCGGCTTGACCGTCACGATCGGGGTGCCGTGGGCGATGCTGGCGGTGACCGTGTAGGAGCCGGCGAAGACCGACTGCACGGTGCGCACGCCGCCGTCGCCGGCCTGCACGTCCACCGCCTCGGTGATCAGGCCCGAGCCGGTCTTGACCGCCAGCCGGGCGGCGACCTCGGTGCCGTCCGGGGAGGCGGGCAGCAGCACCGCCGCCGCCGAGGTGCGCTCCACCAACTCGGCGAACACCTCGGCCAGCGGCGCGACCAGGTAGTCGGTCACCTCGGCCGACTCCACCCGGTAGACCTTCTCGGCGCCGTAGCGGGCCAGCGCGTCCTTGGCCGCCTCGAACCCGGCGCCGACGAACACCGCCGAGGGCTCCCCCAGCCGGCGGGCGAGGGTGAGCAGCTCGAGGGTGGTCTTGCGGACCTCGCCCTCGACGTGGTCGACCAACACGAGAACTTCCGACATCAACGTTTCCTCTCTCGAATCGTCGAGCTGCTCAGATGAACTTCTGCGCGGCCAGGAACTGCGCCAGCTTGGCACCGCCGTCACCCTCGTCGGTGACGACCTCGCCCTTGGTGCGCGGCGGGCGCTTGTCCACCGACTCCACCGTCGTCCACGCCGCGGCCAGGCCCACCTGGGCGGCGTCCACGCCGAGGTCGGCCAGCGACCAGGTCTCCACCGGCTTCTTCTTGGCCGCCATGATCCCCTTGAAGGAGGGGTAGCGCGGCTCGTTGATCTGGTCGGTCACGGACACCACCGCCGGCAGCGCCGCCTCGATCGTCGCCGAGGCCACGTCCCCGTCCCGGCGGATCCGCACCGTCCCGTCCTCGACGGTCAGCTCCGAGGCGAAGGTCACCTGGGGCAGGCCCAGCCGCTCGGCCAGCATCGCCGGCACCACGCTCATCGTCCCGTCGGTGGAGGCCAGCCCGGTCAGCACCAGGTCCACCTGCCCGACCTTCTTGATCGCCTCGGCCAGCACCAGCGAGGTCGCCACCGCATCCGAGCCGTGGATGGCCTCATCGAGCACGTGCACACCCTTGTCGGCGCCCATCTGCAACGCCTTCTTGATCGCGTCGCCCGCCTGCTCCGGGCCGACGGTCAGCACGGTGACCTCCCCCTCCGCACCAGCAGAGGCAGCGGCCTCCTTGATCTTCAGGGCCTCCTCCACCGGGTACTCATCCAGCTCGGACAGCAGCCCGTCCACGCCCTCCCGGTCCGTCGTGGTGTCCTCGTTGAACGTGCGCTCGGACTGAGCGTCCGGCACGTGCTTCACGCAGACGACGATGTTCATGGTCTGGCACGCCTCATTTCCTGTCGGTCCCGTCACCTGGCGGCCCGCCGGTGACGACACCGGCCGACCTTCCCGGCCCATCCTGACAGCCCCCGCGACGCCACCACAGGCCGGTGCGCGGCGGGCCCCGGACGACTCGAGGTTACTCACCAGTAGCATCGACCTCCGACCTCGGGGTGGCCGGTGCTGCTGGTAGACAGTCCGCATGGGTGAGCTCCTCGTCGGCCCCGTCCTGCGGCACGTCAGCGCGTCCGACGCGACCGTGTGGGTGGAGACCAGCGAGCCGGGCGTCGTCGAGGTGCTCGGCCACCAGGAGCCCACGTGGACGGTCTCCGGTCACCACTACGCCCTCGTGCACGTCACCGACCTGCCCGTCGGGTCCACCACGGCGTATGACGTGCGCCTGGGTGGTGAGCTCGTGTGGCCCGTTCCCGAGGACCCCCACCCCGCACCGGTCATCCGCACCATCAGCCCCGACGCCCCGATCCACCTCGTCTTCGGCTCCTGCCGGCACGCGACCTCCGGGGCGATGAACGACCAGCGCTACGGGTCGGACTCCTTGGACGCCTACGCCCGCCGCCTGGCCGGCCTGCCGCACGAGAAGTGGCCGACGGCACTGCTGCTGGTCGGTGACCAGGTCTACGCCGACGAGACCTCCCCCAAGGTCCGCGAGCAGATCCGCCGGCGGCGCTCGGTTGAGGAGCCGCCGGGCGAGCAGGTCAAGGACTACGAGGAGTACACGTGGCTCTACCTGGAGTCCTGGACCGACCCCGAGGTGCGCTGGCTGCTCTCGACCGTGCCGAGCTCGATGATCTTCGACGACCACGACGTCCGGGACGACTGGAACACCTCAGCGGTCTGGCGCCGCGAGATGCAGGCGACCTCGTGGTGGGAGGAGCGCATCATCGGGGGCCTGTCCTCCTACTGGGTCTACCAGCACCTCGGGAACCTCTCCCCGGAGGGCCTCGCCAGCGACGAGCTCTACCAGAAGGTCCGCGCCCACGGCAGTGACGCCTGGCCCCTGCTGCGCGAGTTCGCCCGTGACGCCGACCGCGAGGCCGACGGCGCCAAGGGCGCCCAGTGGTCCTACCGCCGCGACCTGTGCCGCACCCGGCTGCTCGTCGTGGACTCCCGCTGCGGCCGGATGCTGGAGGCCGACGACCGCTCGATGCTCTCCGAGCGGGAGTGGTCGTGGGTCGAGGCCCAGGTCGACGGCGACTACGACCACCTGCTGCTCGGGACCTCGCTGCCGTGGCTGCTCCCGCGGGCGCTGCACGACCTGGAGTCCTGGGACGAGCGCCTGGCCGGCGGCACCAAGGGCCCGACGGTGGCCCGGTTCGGTGAGTGGCTGCGCCAGCGCGCCGACCTGGAGCACTGGTCGGCGTTCCGCGGCTCCTTCGACCGGCTCGCCGCCCTGCTCGCCTCGGTCGGCCGCGGGGAGCGCACCGCGGGTGGCCGGCCGCCGGCGACGATCTGCGTGCTGTCGGGGGACGTCCACCACGCCTACGTCGCCCAGGCCCACCTCGGCCACTCGGTGAAGTCGCCGGTCTACCAGCTCACCTGCTCACCACTGCACAACTACGTGCCGCCGCTGATGAAGAAGGCGTTCGAGGTGACCTGGAGCAGGGTGACCGAACGGGTCACCCGGCTGCTGCTCGGCACGGTGTCGGACGTCCCACCGCTGCGCTTCCACTGGGACCGGCTGGAGGGTCCCTACTTCGGCGACCAGATCGCCACGCTCACCCTGGACGGCCGTAGCGCCGAGCTGGTGCTCGAGCAGGGCCAGCGCGGCCCGGACGGCCCCGTCCTCGGCGCCCGGTTCAGCCGCCTGCCCCTCGCCTGACCCGCCACCCCTCCGCTCGGTGGGAACTCAGCGGCCGGTGAAGGTGGCCTTGCCCGGCCCCCGCTCGGCGAACGAGGTCATCCCGATCCGGGCGTCCTCCGTCGCGAAGAGGCCGGCGAACACGGCCGCCTCGAGGCGCAGACCGGTGCGCAGGTCGACCTCGAGCCCCCGGTCGATCGCCTCCTTCGCGGCGCGCAGGGCGTAGGCCGGTCCGGCGACGTAGCCCTCGACCCGCTGGCGCGCCGTGGCGTAGACGTCGGCGGCGGGGACGACCTCGTCGACGAGCCCGATCCGCAGCGCCTCCTCGGCCCCCACCTGGCGCCCGGAGAAGATGAGGTCCTTCGCCGTCGCGGGCCCCACCAGCCGCGGCAGCCGCTGCGTGCCACCAGCGCCGGGGATGAGCCCGAGCAGGATCTCGGGCTGCCCGAGCTTGGCGTCGTCGGCGGCGACACGGAAGTCGCAGGCCAGCGCCAGCTCACAGCCGCCGCCGAGCGCATAGCCGGTGACCGCGGCGACGGTGGGCTTGGGGATGTCGGCCACAGCGGTGAAGCACGCCTGCAGCTCGTGGGCGCGGTCGACCATGTCCGTGTAGGACATGTCCTTCATCTCCTTGATGTCCGCACCCGCGGCGAACACCTTCTCCCCACCCCAGACGATGACCGCGGCCACGTCGGAGCGGCCGGACGCCTCGACGGCGGCCTGCCGGATCTCCTCCTGGACCTGGGAGTTGAGGGGGTTCAGCTTGGGTCGGTCGATGCGGATCGTGCCGATGCCCTCGGCGACCTCCAGCCGGACGAACTCACTCATTCCGGGCCCCCGCGAAGTGTCGAAGCGCAGCGGAGAACGTCGTGGGGTGAATCACGCCGGGCCCACACCCGGGCCGCCGGGCTCTCCCGGACCGGCGTTCGGGTCCGACGCGGGGGGCTGCTGCGCGGAGGTGCCACCCTCGTCACCCATGATGTTCTGGTGCCACATCTGAACTGCGGAGAGGATGAGCTGGGTGGTGACCTGCAGCAGGGCCTTGATGTCGGTCTGCTCGGTCACGACGTGCTCGGCGGTCACCACGAGGGTGCCGGCGGCGATGCCGGCCTTGACCACGTTCAGCCCGAGGGTGAGGTCGTTGCAGGCATTGAGCTGGGTGAGCAGGTCCTGCGGGATGTCCTCGCCGATCTGCCACTGGCCGAAGACCCGCATGATGTCGAAGTCACCCTCCATGCACCGCACGAAGAGCTGCTGGCCCTGCACCTTGAACGCGACGTCGCCGTCGGAGTCGATGTCGGGCCGGTACCCCTCGTCCTGCAGCGCGTCGAGGACCCGGCCGCGCAGCGGGTGCTCGTCGCCAGGGGGCGGGAAGTTGGGCAGCGAAGTGGGATCAGTCATGCGCCCCAACCTAACGAGTCGTTGACGTGATCACCATGTCGCCCCTGCGCCCCTCCCCCGACCTCGCGCCGCCGCTCGGCGCGACCCTGTCCGGTGACGGCGCCCACTTCGCCGTCTACGCCGGACACGCCGAGGCCGTCGAGCTGTGCCTCTACGACGCCGACGACCCCACCGGTGCCTCCGAGCGCGTGCTGCCGATGCCGCACCGCGCCCACGGCACGTGGTTCACCCACGTCGCCGGGGTCGAGGGAGGCCAGCGTTACGCCTTCCGCGCACACGGCGCCTGGGACCCGCACCGTGGGCTGCGCTACAACCCGTGCAAGCTGCTGCTGGACCCCTACGGCCGCGCCGTGGACGGGCAGGTGCGCTGGGCCCCCCCGGTCTTCGGGCACGCCGTCGACGACCGGCTGCACGGCGACGGTGAGGCGCGCGACGACCGGGACAGCTCGGCATACGTGCCGCGCAGCGTGCTGCTCGGCGACGACTTCGACTGGGGCGACGACAGACCGCCGCTCGTGCCGTGGGCGGAGACGGTCGTCTACGAGGCGCACGTCAAGGGCCTCACGGCCCGTCACCCGGCCGTGCCCAAGCCGCTGCGCGGGACGTATGCCGGTCTCACGCACCCGGCCGTGCTCGAGCACCTCCTGTCCTTGGGCGTGACCACGGTCGAGTTGCTGCCGATCCACGCCTTCGCCTCCGAGCCGGCGCTGGTGCAGCGGGGCCTGACCAACTACTGGGGCTACAACACCCTCGGCTTCTTCGCCCCGCACCCGGAGTACGCCGCAGCGACCGACCCGCAGGGCGTGCTCGATGAGGTCAAGGGCATGGTCAAGGCCCTGCACGCGGCCGGGATCGAGGTGCTCCTGGACGTCGTCTACAACCACACCGCCGAGCAGTCCGGCCACGCCGGGGGCACCCTGTCGTGGCGCGGTCTGGACAATCGCGCCTACTACCGCCTGGACGCCCGCGGCCGCGACATCGACGTCACCGGTTGTGGCAACACGCTCGACCTGCGGCACCCGATGGTGTGCCGGATGGTGCTGGACTCGTTGCGCTACTGGGTCGAGCAGGTGCACGTCGACGGTTTCCGCTTCGACCTGGCGGTGGCGCTCGCGCGCGGCCGCGACGACGGCTACGACCCGGACCACCCGTTCCTCGTGGCGCTGCGCACCGACCCGGTGCTGTCCCGGGTGAAGCTCGTCGCCGAGCCGTGGGACGTCGGGGTGCACGGGTGGCGCACGGGGCAGTTCCCGCCGCCGTTCGGGGAGTGGAACGACCGCTACCGCGACACGGTGCGCACCTTCTGGCTCGCGGACGTGGCCCGGGACCGGCGCGGGGAGCCGGGCCACGGGGTGCGGGACCTCGCGACGCGGCTGGCCGGCTCGGAGGACCTGTTCGGCAGCAACTACACGGCTGACCGCGGCCCCATCGCCTCGATCAACTACGTCGCCGCCCACGACGGGTTCACCCTCGCCGACACCACGGCCTACGAGCACAAGCACAACGACGCCAACGGCGAGGGCAACCGGGACGGCCACGACGACAACCGCTCGTGGAACCACGGTGTCGAGGGCCCGACCACGGACCCGCCCACCCGCGCCGCGCGGCAACGCTCGATGCGCAACCTGCTCGGCACGCTGCTCACCGCGACCGGGGTGCCGATGATCAGCTCCGGCGACGAGCTCGGCCGCACCCAGCGGGGCAACAACAACGCCTACTGCCAGGACAACGAGATCTCGTGGCTCGATTGGGAACTGCAGCCCTGGCAGGAGGACCTGCTCGAGACGGCCCGGTTCCTGACCCGGCTGCGGCGGGAGCACCCGGTGCTGCGGCAGCGCACCTTCTTCACCGGCCGCCCGGCCCGCCGGGACGGCACCGCCTACCTCGACTGGTTCGCCGCCGACGGTGCGCCGATGCACGCCGGCCTCTGGGAGGACGGGCGGACCCGGACCCTGGTCATGTTCCTCGACGGCGGCCCCGTCGGTGACGGGTCCCTGCTGATCGTGTGGCACGGCAGCACCCACGAGCGGGAGGTGACCCTGCCGACGATCACCGGCGTCACGGCATACCGGCTGCTGTGGGACAGCGCCGAGCCGCGGCCGGACGCGCCAGCCACCCCGGACGACGAGCCGCGGCCGGACGCGCCGGCCACCCCGGACGAGCTGCGCCCCGGCGCGCACGTCTGCGTCGGGGCCGACTCCCTGCGGGTCTACACCGCCCTCCTCTGACCCCGCGCACCCTGGCTCTCTCCCTGGCGTCCGCGCGCACGTGGGTGCCGCCCACGCCCCCCTCGCCGATCTCGGGAGTTTCCCCCAGATCTCGGGAGTCTCCAGCCGATCTCGGGACTTTCCGCTCGGAAAGTCCCGAGATGCGCGGGAAAGCCCCGAGATCGGCGGTCAGCTCGCCGCCGCCCGCCGGTGGTCGCGGATGACCCGCTGGTACCACTCGAAGCTCGACTTCGGGATGCGTTGCTGCGTCTCGTAGTCGACGTAGACGATGCCGAACCGCTTCGCGTACCCCTCCGCCCACTCGAAGTTGTCCAGCAGCGACCAGCAGTAGTACCCGCGGACGTCGACCCCCTCCGCGGTGGCGTCGGCGACCGCCCGGAGGTGGTTCTCGAGGTAGCGCATGCGGTCCGGGTCGTGCACGTGCCCGTTGGCCGCGACCACGTCGTCGCAAGCCCGCCCGTTCTCGGTGATGTAGACCGGCGGCAGCTGCGGGTAGCTGTCGTGCAGCCAGCGCAGCAGGCGACGCAGGCCGTCGGCATCCACGGGCCACCCCATCGCGGTGCGTTCCTCATCGGAGTCGACCACGTCCTCGTAGCCGAGGTCGTCGGCGGTGCGCGAGGCCGGGTCCTCGACCTGGTACGGCGCAGCCCGGACCCGGCTGGGGAAGTAGTAGTTGACGCCCAGGAAGTCGAGCGGCAGGCCGGTGATCTCGAGGTCGCCGTCGCGCAGCCACCCGAAGTCGGTCAGGGCTGCGTAGGTCGAGCGGGCGAGCTGCGGATAGCGGCCGGCGAGAACCGGATCCGTGAACAACAGGTTCGACAGGAGCAGCGCGCGGTCGGCCGCGGCACGGTCCTGCTCCCGGTCGCTCACCGCGGAGACGGGCTGCAGGTTGAGGGTTGCCCCCACCTGGGCGCGGTGGGCGGCCGCGGCGCGGATCCGCTGGACCGCCAAGCCGTGTCCCAGCAACAGGTGGTGTGCCGCCGCGAGGGCACCGTCCCCCTCGCGGGCGCCCGGCGCGTGCCGACCGGTGGCGTAGCCCAGGATCGAGGAGCAGAACGGCTCGTTGATGGTGATCCACCGAGTCACCCGGTCGCCCAGCGCCTCCTGCGCGATCTCCACGTAGTCGGCGAAGCGCTCCGCGGTGTCCCGCACCCGCCACCCACCGGCATCCTCCAACGGCTGCGGCAGGTCCCAGTGGTACAGCGTGACCGCGGGCTGGATCCCGTGCTCCAGCAAGGCGTCGACCACCCTGTCGTAGAACGCCAGCCCCCGCGGCTCGGCAGGGCCCTTGCCGTCCGGCTGGATCCGCGGCCACGCCAAGGACAGCCGGTAGGAGTCGACGCCGAGGTCGGCCATCAACGCGACGTCTTCGGCATACCGGTGGTAGTGGTCGCACGCGACGTCACCGGTGTCGCCGTGGACCACCTTGCCCGGCGTGTGGCTGAAGGTGTCCCAGATCGACGGACCGCGGCCGTCCTCGTGGACGGCCCCCTCGATCTGGTACGACGCCGTCGCGACACCGAACTCGAAGTCCGCCGGCAGGTTCAGGCGCTGCTCGCCCATGTGCCCACTCCCTTCTGTCTCACGCGTTCCGCGGCACAGCGCTCTGGCCGCCTCATCCGCGCAGGTCCTGCTCATCCGTCACCAACTCCAGCACGGACACGCCGTATGCCGGCACAGTCACCTGCGTGACTTCCGCGGCGGGGTGGTGCGGGGTGCCTGTCTGGTCCACCGGCACGGCCCGGACACCGGCCGCCAGGGGCAGCGACACCGACTCGGGCCGGTCCGACTCGCTGACGAGCCAAGCGAACCGGTGCCCGTCCGCACGGGTGAACCCGTCGACGAGGATGCGGGGCGAGGCCACGTGCAGCGGCCGCTCGACGCCCGCCTCGGTGGCCAGCGCGTCGTAGATCCGCCAGGTGTCCTCGGGGTTGCTGTCCGGCCGCGCCGCCCCGAAGTACTCGATCGGGTAGGTCGACAGCACCGCCTGCCCGGCACCGATCCGATGACGCGTCAAGGCGATCCGGCCGTGCTGATCACGCGCGATGACCTCGGCCCCGTGCGCGACCACCGGGAGGAAGGTCCTCGCATTCGGCCCCCCGGCGGCGGGGAACGTCAGCTCCTCGCCGGTGGACAGCCCCCCGAAGTCCCGCTCCACGTGCCAGGTCACCACCTCGTCGTGCACCGGGTTGGCCCGTCCGTAGGCCAGCTGGTGGCGCACGCCGAACAGCTCCGTGGCACCCGTCCACCAGGGGCCACGTTGGAAGTCGACCTCGCCCGAGCCGTAGGACACGAAGACGGTCGCGCCCTCGCACGCTCGATCGCGCAGCTGGTGCCAGCCGGGCGCGGTGAGCTGCTTGACCGACGGCAGGAGGTAGAGCCGGTGGCCGGCCGCGACCCCGTCGCGCTCCCGCACCAGGTGCGGCGGCAGGTCCGCCTCCCGGGCGGCGATGTGCGCCTGCTCCAGGCAGCGGAACACGTAGGTCCGCTCCTCCTCCTGCTGGGTCAGGGGCTCGGTGCACTCCAGGTAGCTCGGGACGACGAGCGCCACCTGGCTGGGCCAGCGCTCGCAGCGGGTGAGGTCGACGGTGTCGAGGACGCGCCGAAACCGCTGCAGCTCCACCAGCGGCGGCTTCGGGCGCCCGTCGGCGGTGGTGATCCCGAAGTGCATCTCGAACGCATGGTGGCTGTACGGCGCCTGATCGGCGAGGTTGTCGTAGTCGGTGTTGTTCCACGCCAGCCAGCCCGAGGCGCCGGCGAGCAGTGACAGGTGCAGCACCTGGCGGTAGTAGTGGGCCGCGTGCTCGTCGGAGGCGAACTCGGAGGTGAGCCCGAACTCCTCGAGCACCACCGGCCGGCTGCCCACCGCCGCCAGCTCACAGGTGAAGGCCGCCTTGAGGTGCTGGCGCAGCACGTCGTCCTCCATCGGGTAGACGTGCGGGCCGACGAAGTCGGTCACGCTCGCGAGCTCGCGGACGGAGAAGCCGTTGTCCTGCCCGGTCACCTCCACGCCCCACGCCCCGTCGCCGACGGAGACCGGCTGGTGGCCGCCGCCCGCGCGGACGGCCTGCAGCACCAGCTCGGCCCACGCGGTGACGACCTCTGTGGGGGCGGCGCCGCCGTAGATGGGCATCTCGTTCGTGAGCAGCCACGCGGCCACGGCCGGGTGGTCGGCGAAGCGCTGCACGACGCTGCGCACGTACCACGCCTGTCGGGAGACCAGCCAGGTGTCCCGGTAGAGGTCGCGCCCCCCGCGCCAGGACGGGTCCCAGTTCTCGCCCGACATGTGCCCGACGAGGAAGGTCGGGATCGTGTGCATTCCCAGCTCGTGGTGCAGGTCGAGGAAGCGTGCGAAGCGACCCAGCACCGCCTCGTCGAGCACGTCCGGTGCCGGCATGGCGTCGGGCCAGTAGAGGAAGGACCGGGTGGTGTCCAGCCCGTGCTCCCGCAGCACCAGCAACTCCTCGCGCCACGTCTCGTCGGCGTCCTGCCGCCACATGAGCGGCCCGCCGCAGCGGGACCAGAAGTTGGCACCGAGCCAGGAGGTGGGCGCGCCGCGCTGCCGGACGGCCGCGAACGGCCTCGGCGCGGGCGGTTCCGTGTGCCCGGTGTCGTCCACGACGCCTACTTCACCGAGCCGGAGGTGAGCCCGGCCACGAGGTACTTCTGCAGCAGCAGGAAGCCGACCACGACCGGCACGCTCACCACGAGCGAGGCCGCCATGACCTGGTTCCAGTAGACGTTGATGGCCGTCGAGTAGTTCTGCAGGCCGATCGACAGCGTCTTGGTCGAGTCGTTGGTCATCTGCGACGCGAAGAGCACCTCGCCCCACGCCGTCATGAAGGCGTAGACCGCCACGGCGATGACGCCGGGCCGGGCGGCCGGGAGGACCACCCGGAAGAGCGCCCCCATCGTCGTCGTGCCGTCGATGCGCGC
Organism: Segeticoccus sp.; assembly: GCF_035708005.1. NCBI lineage: Bacteria > Bacillati > Actinomycetota > Actinomycetes > Micrococcales > Intrasporangiaceae > Segeticoccus > Segeticoccus sp. The sequence goes on from NZ_DASSTI010000107.1 coordinate 21,127, forward strand.
GGCCTCGTCCAGGTCGCGCGGGATGCCGTCGAGGTAGCTCGCCAGCATCCAGATCGAGAAAGGCAGCGAGAAGGTGAGGTAGGTGATGATCAGGCCGAGCCTGGTCTGGTAGAGCAGCGTGAAGCCCAGCGTCTTGTCGATGTTGGTGAAGATGAGGAACAGCGGCAGCAGGAACAGGATGCCGGGGAACATCTGGGTGGACAGGACCGCACCGGTGAACACCCGCCGGCCGCTGAACCGGTAGCGGGAGACCGCGTAGCCGGCGAAGATCGCGATGATCACGCTGAACACCGTCGACACCGTGCAGACGATGAGGCTGTTGACGAAGTAGCGCGCCAGCGGCACGGTGCTCCAGATCTGGACGAACGGCGCGAAGGTGGGGTGCGCAGGCCACCAGTGGAAGGCGCCCTGCACGTCGCCCAGCGGCTTGATCGCACTGGTGAGCATCGCGTAGAGCGGCACGACCGTGAACAGCCCGAGGACCACCACGACCACCCAGCGGAAGACACGGAACGACATCGGCTCACGCACGGCGGGACCTCCGGGTCGTGACGGCGAGGTAGAGGGCGGTCACCACGAGCAGGAAGAGGAGCAGCAGCACCGACATCGCCGAGCCGAGGCCGAAGTTCCAGTTGATGAACGAGTTGCCGTAGATGTGGATCGAGATGATGTCCGCCGAGCTGGGCGCGGTGGGGCCGAAGAGCACGAACGGCGTGTTGAAGTCGTTGAAGGTCCACAGGAACAGCATCAGCAGCAGCACCGTGTTGACCGGCCGCAGCGACGCCAGGGTGATGTAGCGGATCTGCTGCCACACCCCGGCGCCGTCCACCGCGGCCGCGTCGTAGATCTCGTCCGGGATGTTCTGCATGCCGGCCATGAGCATGAGGAATGCGAACGGCCACGAACGCCACAGCGCGACGACGGTCATGGACACGAAGGCGTTGTTGCCGATCAGCCAGAACGCGGCGTGGTCGAGGACGTGCAGGTCGTTCTGCAGCACGTGGTTCACGAGGCCGTTGTCCCGCTGGAACATGAAGCTCCACGTGATGACCGCGGCGTAGATCGGCAGCGCGTAGGGCACCAGGAACAGCGTGCGCAGCACGCCGCGCCCGCGGAAGCTGCGCTGGAGGACGACCGCGGCGGACATCCCGAACAGCCACGAGAACCCGACCACCAGCACCGTGTAGGCCGCGGTGACGCCGAACGAGCGCAGCAGGTCCGAACCCAGCGGGCCGGAGAAGTCGAGCGCGACCTGGTAGTTGCCGAGGCCGGCATACGGCGCTGCCGACCAGTTGGCGATGAAGAACTGCGTGAGCTTCACGAAGCTCATCCACACGCCCACGAACATCGGGATGATGTGGATCAGCAGCTCGAGGATGACGGCCGGCAGCACCAGCAGGTAGGGCGTGGTGTGCCGCCACGTCAGGCGGTGCCGATGCCGGGCACCCGACCCACGCGAACGCGCGTGGGTCGGGTGGGGCGTCGTGCGGGCAGTGGTCAACGGCTCAGCCGGCCATCTTGTCCTGCGCGGTCTGCAGCGCCCGCTTCACGTCCGCGGAGCTGACCTTCTTGCCGGTGGCGGCCTGGGCGAGCAGCGTGTTGACGGCATTGCCCACGTTGGTCTCGTAGGAGGACTCGGCCGGGACGAGCGGCAGGGGCACGGCCTTCGTCGCCAGGATGTGCTGGAAGGTCTGCGCCTCCTGCGGGTTGGAGGTGAAGTCGACCTTGCCGTTCTTCACCACAGGCAGCGCCGTGTACGGCTTGTCGAGGATGGCCTGCTCCTCCGGGCTGGTCAGGAACTTCACCAGCTTCAGCGCACCGGCCTTGTTCTGGGTGTTCTTGAAGATGGAGATGTTGATGCCGGCCACGAAGCTGGCGACGTCCTTGCCCCCGGGCGGCAGCGGGCTGGGGGCGGGGATCGCGACGACGCCGTACTGGCTGGTCTTCATGCCGTCGGCCTGGAGCGTGTTGTCTGCGTTGTTCTGGCTCATCAGCATCGCGGCCTTGCCCTTGGCGAAATCGCCAGGAGCCTCGGGGCCATTCTTGTACTGCACGCTGCTGGGGTTGACCACGCCGTTGCTCATGAGGTCGACGTACTGCTTGACACCAGCCACCATGCCGGGAGTGGTGAACGTCGGGTTGCCTTGGGAGTCGAACGGATCGGCACCGTGCTGCTGGCCGAAGATGAAGGCGAAGTGCACGCTCTCGGTGTAGCTGCCACCTTCCATCGCCATGCCGTAGACACCCTTGGACGGGTTGGTCAGCTTGTGCGCGTCGCTGACGAGCTCCTGCCAGGTCGTCGGCGGCTTCAGGCCGGCGTCGGCGAACATCTTCTTGTTGTAGTACAGCCCGTAGACGAGGCCGTAGAGCGGGACGGACGTGGGCGTCTTGCCCGGCGCACCGCCTGTGGCGAACGAGGCCGGCACGAACTTGTCCTTGCCGCCGATGGCCTGCAGCGCGGACTTGTCGAACGGCATGAAGGCACCGGTCGCCTGCAGCGAGGCAGCCCAGGTGTTGCCGATGTTGAGCACGTCCGGGCCCTGCCCGCTCGTGGTGGCGGCGAGGATCTTGTTGAGCAGGTCCGGCCAGCCGATGACCTGCAGCTTGACGTTGATGCCGGTCTGCTTCTTGAACTTGGCGAGCTCCTTGCCGAGGACCTGCTTGTCGACCTCGATGCTCGCGCCCTGGTTGCTGGCCCAGTAGGTCAGCGTGCCACCGGACCCTCCGGACCCACCGGAGCCGCCGCTGGCGCCGCCGCCGGCAGCGCCGGAGCTGCCGCTGCCGCTGGCCTGCGTGCCACCTCCTCCGCCGCAGGCGCTCAACGCGAGGACCATGGCCGCGGCCGCGGCCGACGCGGTGACGATCTGAGTTGTTTCGCGGCTCCTGAGACGTCGCCGCTGACCTGTTTCGCGGCTCCTGAGACGTCGCCGCTGACCTGATTCGCGGCTCCTGAGACGTCGCCGCTGGGCGTTGACGGGAACTTTCACAACGGACTCCCTGAACTGAGGCGATCGGAGCTCGGCGACCGACCGGCTGTGCCTCCCATTGCAGCACTTACCCGGTTCAGTTGTCAGGGGGTTGTTGCCCAACCGTTATGTATGCAGTTTCCATGAGTCAGGAGCGCCCGCTCAGCGGACGGCGGCCGTGGAATCGCGCTCCCGCAGCGCCGAGGCCGCGACCTGGACCGGGCCTGGCTGCTTGCCGTCGACGAGGTCCAGGAGCAGGCGGGCCGCCGTGGCGCCGTAGGCGGGGGTGTCCCGCCACAGCGCCGTGATGGTCGGACGCGTGACGCAGGTCAGCGCGGAGTCGTCCCAGCTGACCACGGAGACGTCCTCCGGGACGCGACACCCGGCCTCCGCGAGCGCGCCCATGCCGGAGACGGCCATCACGTCGTTGCCGTAGACGATCGCCGTCGGGGGTTCCGGTGCCCTCATCAACCGGGCCGTCTCCTCCCCCGCCTGCGGGCCCGTGTAGTCCGCCGCCACCGTGGTGACCTCCATGCCCCGGTCGCGCGCCGCACGGCGCACGCCGCGGCGCCGTCCCCGCTCGTGCGCGAACTCGAGCGGCCCGCTGATGTGCGCGACCCGGCGGTGCCCGAGCCGCGCGAGGTGCTCGACGACGATCGCGGCATCGGCGGCCTGGTCGGTCCACAGGCAGGGCAGCTGCGCCGCCTTCACCGGGCCGCCGCAGAGCACCGCGGGGACGCCGAGCCGAGCCACGGCGTCGACCCGCGCGTCCCGGTACCGCTCGTCGACCATGAGGACGCCGTCGATGCGCCGCTCCCCCCACCAGCGCTCGTAGGTGGCGATCTCCAGCTCTGGGTGGTCACCGATCACCTTCAGCAGCAGGCTGCCCCCGGAGCGGTTGAGCACCGACTCCACGCCGGCCAGGAACCGGATGAAGAAGGTTTCGGCGGTCAGCACGTCGGTCGGGCGCGACAGCACGAGTCCCACCACCCCGGTGCGGGCGCCGGAGAGCGCCCGGGCGCTGCTGCTCGCGTGCCAGCCCCGCTCCCTGGCGAGGTCCAGGACGCGTTGGCGGGTGTCCGCGGCGACGCCCGGCAGCCCGTTCAGTGCGTAGCTCACCGCCGCCTTCGAGATGCCGAGCTCGCGGGCGATGTCGGCCATGCGGACGCGGGGGCGCGCCGTCGCCTGCTCGACGGACGACTGGTCCTGCACCATGGCTCCACCCTCTCGCTGAGAGGCCCATGGTACTGAAGCGGTTCAGCCGAGTTCTGCCCTCAGCGCGCACCGGCCCGGGGTGTGGGGTCAGGCGTTGGCGACCAGCCCGAGCTCGCTGATGCTGGCCAGCCCGTCGTGCTGCGGCAGGACGCGCACGGTGTAGCCGAACGGCCCCGTCCGGCTCAGCTGCACCGAGCCCTCGAAGCGGTGCCGTCCCGCCTCGTAGGATTCCACGTGCTCCAGGTCCGCCGTGGAGACGTCGCTCAGGTCGTCGCTCTCCGAGGCGCGGCCGTAGACCACCTGCACCCGCACGTCCTCGGGCGAGAGCTCGCCGAGGGTCACGTAGGCACTCACCTGGAAGCGGTCCCCCACCTGTGGGGTGTCCGACACGCCCGAGGAGTCGACGTGGTCCACCCGGACCCCACTCCAGGCGGCCTCGACGCGGGCCTTGTAGTCCGACAGCTCCTTGGCGCCGGCATACCCGGGGCCGTCCACCTGCCACCCGGCCCGGGCGGCAGGTAGGTACAGCTGCTCCACGTAGTCGCGCACCATCCGGGTCGCGAGGACCTTCGGGCCGAGGGTGGTCAGGGTGTGCGTGACCATGGACAACCATCGCGGGGGCAGGCCCCGGTCGTCCCGGTCGTAGTACAGCGGTGCGACCGAGTCCTCGATGAGCTCGTAGAGCGCCGTGGCCTCGAGGTCGTCCCGACGGTCGGGGTCCTCGACGCCATCCGCCGTGGGGATGGCCCACCCGTTCTCGCCGTCGTACCACTCGTCCCACCAGCCGTCGAGCACCGACAGGTTGAGCGCCCCGTTGAGGGCCGCCTTCATGCCCGAGGTGCCACAGGCCTCGAACGGCCGCAGCGGGTTGTTCAGCCAGACGTCGCAGCCGGGGTAGAGGTACTGCGCCATCGCGATGTCGTAGTTCGGCAGGAACACGATGCGGTGCCGGATCTCCGGGTCGTCGGCGAACTGCACCATCTGCTGGATCAGCCGCTTGCCGGTCTCGTCGGCGGGGTGGCTCTTGCCGGCGATGACGAGCTGGACCGGCCGCTCCGGGTGGAGCAGGAGGCGCTTGAGCCGGTCGCGGTCCCGCAACATCAGCGTGAGCCGCTTGTAGGTCGGGACCCGGCGGGCGAACCCGATGGTGAGGATGTCCGGGTCGAGCACGTCGTCGATCCAGCGCAACTCGGCCGGGCTCGCGCCGCGCTTCAGCCACGAGGACCGCAGCCGGCGGCGGGCCTCCGAGACGAGCTGCGCCCGCAGCTCGCGCTTCGTGGACCAGAAGGCCTCACCCGGGATCTTGGCGATGCGGTCCCAGGCCTGCTCCTCCTCGATGTTCGTCGTGCCCATGTAGGTCTCGGCCAGGTCGAAGACCTTGCGGTCGACCCAGGTGGGCGCGTGGACACCGTTGGTGATGCTCGTGATCGGCACCTCGGAGTCGTCGAAGCCGGGCCACAGCCCGTCGAACATGTGCCGGCTGACCTCGCCGTGCAGCTCGGAGACACCGTTCGCCCGCTGGGCGAGGCGCAGGCCCATGACGGCCATGTTGAACACCTCGGAGGAGCCGCCCGGGTAGTCCTCGGCGCCGAGAGCCAGCAGACGCTCCACCGGCACGCCCTCGAACTCGTTTCCGCCTCCGAAGTGGAGCCGGATCTGGTCCACGCCGAACCGGTCGATGCCGGCGGGGACCGGCGTGTGCGTGGTGAAGATCGTCGCCGCGCGCACCGCCTCGAGCGCCTCGTCGAAGCTCAACCCCTCGTGCTTGACGAGCTCGCGGATCCGCTCGACCCCCAGGAAGCCGGCGTGTCCCTCGTTGGTGTGGTAGACGTCCGGATCCGGCGCGCCGGTCAACCGGGACCACAGGCGCAGGGCCCGGACCCCGCCGACGCCCAGCAGCATCTCCTGCTGCAGCCGCTGCTCGCCGCCACCGCCGTAGAGGCGGCCGGTCAGGTCGCGGCCGGCGTCGTCGTTCTGGTCATTGTCGGAGTCGAGCAGCAGCAGCGGCACCCGCCCGACCTGCGCCCGCCAGACGTAGGCGTGCAGCGTGCGGCCCCCCGGCAGGTCCAGGATGACCTCCGCCGGGCTGCCGTCCTTCTCGCGCAGCATCGACAGCGGCAGGTCGTCCGGGTCCAGGACGGGGTAGGTCTCCTGCTGCCAGCCCTGGGCGTTGAGGGACTGCTTGAAGTAGCCGGACTTGTAGAACAGGCCCACCCCGACGATCGGCACACCGAGGTCGGAAGCCGACTTCAGGTGGTCGCCGGCGAGGATGCCGAGGCCCCCCGAGTACTGCGGCAGGGCTGCCGTGATGCCGAACTCCGGGCTGAAGTAGGCGATCGACTGCGGGCAGCGCCCGGCCGCCTCCCGCTCGGCCAGCTGCTGGTACCACCGCGGGCTGTCCAAGTAGTCGCGCAGGCCGGCCATGGCCTCGTCGACCCGCGCGACGAAGTCCTGGTCGGTGGCCAGCGCCTCGAGCTCGTCCGCGGACAGCGCGGACAGCAGCCGGACCGGGTCCCGACGGACCGCCACCCACCGTTCCGGGTCGATGCCGGCGAACAGGTCGCGGGTGCCGGCGTGCCACGACCAGCGCAGGTTCGTGGCGAGCTCGCCGAGCGCGGCGATCCGCTCCGGGAGGACGGTGCGGACGTGGAAACGACGGATGGCCTTCACGACCCGGCAGCATAAGTCAGCGGGTGGGGGCACCGTTAGTCGAGCGCACGGCGGGAGCGTGTGGCCCGGGGCTCCGGCGCCCCTTCTCGACAGGTGGACGAGCCTGCCACCGTGCCCGCGCCCGGGCCGGTAGCGTCGACCCGTGACTGAATCGACTCGTACGGCCGAAGCGGTCCTGGCCCGGGCCCACCAACGCCCGCTCGGGCGCATCCCCGTCCTGTCGGTGCGGCCCCGGGTCGACTGCGGCGCCGCCCCCGTCAAGTCCGTGGTCCAGGAGGAGTTCGAGGTCAGCGCCACGGTCTTCCGCGAGGGCCACGACGCGGTGAACGCCACCCTCGTGCTCACGGCGCCGGACGGCACCGAGGAGCACCGCCCGATGACCCTCGTGTCGGCGGGGCTGGACCACTGGGTCGGCCGCGCCTGCGCCGGCCGCACCGGCACGTGGTCCTTCCGCGTCGAGGGCTGGTCCGACCCCTACCGCACGTGGGAGCACGACGCCTCCATCAAGGTGGCCGCCGAGGTGGACACCGCGCTGATGCTCGAGGAGGGAGCACGCGTGGTCGAACGGGCGATCGCGGAGGTGGAGCGCACCCCGGAGCAGGCGCAGGTGCTGCGCGACGCCGTGACGGCCCTGCGCGACAACACCCGGCCCCCCATGGTGCGCCTCGAAGCGGGCACCAGCCCCGAGGTGGAGCGCGAGATGGCCACGCGCCCGCTGCGCGACGTCGTCACCCCGAGTGCGCCGGTCCCGTGGCTGGTCGAGCGGGACCGCGCCCTGTATGGCGCGTGGTACGAGATCTTTCCCCGCTCGGAGGGTGCCCACCAGGACGAGCACGGCCGGTGGACGTCGGGCACGCTACGCACGGCGGCCCAGCGCCTGCCCGCCATCGCGCAGATGGAATTCGACGTGGTGTACCTCACCCCGGTCCACCCGATCGGCCGAGTGAACCGCAAGGGGCCCAACAACACGCTGGAGCACACGCCCGAGGACCCCGGCTCCCCCTACGCGATCGGGTCCGTGGAGGGCGGCCACGACGCCATCCACCCCGACCTCGGGACGTTCGCGGACTTCGACGCCTTCGTCGCCGAGGCGGAGCGGCTGGGGCTGGAAGTCGCCCTCGACCTGGCGCTGCAGTGCGCGCCGGACCACCCGTGGGTCAAGGAGCACCCGGAGTGGTTCACCACCCGCGCCGACGGAAGCATCGCCTACGCCGAGAACCCGCCCAAGAAGTACCAGGACATCTACCCCCTCAACTTCGACAACGACCCCGAGGGCATCTATGCCGCGGTCCGCGATGTCGTGCAGGTGTGGATCGACCACGGGGTGCGCATCTTCCGCGTCGACAACCCGCACACCAAGCCGGTGGAGTTCTGGCAGTGGCTCATCGCCGATGTGGCTGCGGACTACCCGGATGTCATCTGGCTGGCCGAGGCGTTCACCCGCCCCGCGATGATGCACACACTCGCCAAGGTGGGGTTCCAGCAGTCCTACACCTACTTCGCGTGGCGCAACGCCCGGTGGGAGCTGGAGGAGTACCTGCGCGAGGTGTCCGGTGAGGCGGCGGCCTACATGCGCCCGTCGTTCTGGCCCACGACGCACGACATCCTCACGCCCTACATGCAGTACGGCGGGCCGAACGCCTTCCGGCTGCGCGCGGCGATCGCCGCCACGGCGGTGCCGAGCTACGGCATCTACGCCGGCTACGAGCTCGTGGAGAACGTCGCCCGGCCCGGCGCCGAGGAGCAGATCGACAACGAGAAGTACCAGTACAAGGACCGCAAGTGGGCCGAGCGCGAGCCCGGGGGCCGCAAGGCGGGGCAGACGCTGGCGCCCTACCTCAAGCGGCTCAACGAGATCCGGCGCGCGCACCCCTGCCTGCACTGGCTGCGCAACCTGGCGATCCACCACGTCGACGACGAGAACATCCTCGCCTACTCCAAACGACGAACCGTCGACGGCCGCGACGACGTCATCATCGTCGTGGCCAACCTCGACCCGCACACCACGCGCGAGTCGTGGCTGCACCTGGACATGCCGGCGCTGGGCATGACGTGGCACGACTCCTTCCTCGCCCACGACCTGATCACCGGTGACTCCTGGCACTGGGGCGAGCACAACTACATCCGGCTCGGCCGGGACACCGAACCGGTCCACATCGTGCACGTGAGGAGGTTCTGATGCAGGGCTTCAACCTCAGCCAGCCCGGGCTGAAGCACGACCCGCACTGGTACCGCACCGCCGTGTTCTACGAGGTCCTGGTACGGGCCTTCTCCGACTCCAACGGGTCCGGGGCCGGGGACTTCACCGGGCTGATCAACCGCCTGGACTACCTGCAGTGGCTCGGCGTGGACTGCCTGTGGCTGCCGCCGTTCTATGCCTCCCCGCTGCGCGACGGCGGCTACGACATCTCCGACTACACCGCCGTGCTACCCGAGTTCGGCACGCTGCCGGACTTCACCGAGCTGGTCTCGCAGGCCCACGCCCGGGGCATCCGGATCATCACCGACCTGGTGATGAACCACACCTCCGACCAGCACCCGTGGTTCCAGGCGTCGCGCTCGGACCCGGAGGGGCCGTTCGGCGACTTCTACGTCTGGTCCGACACCGACGACCGCTACGCCGACGCGCGCATCATCTTCGTCGACACCGAGGTGTCGAACTGGACCTTCGACCCGGTGCGCCGGCAGTTCTTCTGGCACCGGTTCTTCTCCCACCAGCCGGACCTCAACTTCGAGAACCCGAAGGTCGTCGAGGCGATGTTCGACGTCGTCCGCTTCTGGATGGACCTGGGCATCGACGGGTTCCGGCTCGACGCCGTCCCCTACCTGTTCGAGGAGGAAGGCACCAACTGCGAGAACCTCCCCCCCACGCACGACTTCCTGTCACGGCTCCGGGCGATGGTGGACGAGGAGTTCCCCGGGCGGATCCTGCTCGCCGAGGCGAACCAGATGCCCGACGAGGTGGTCGACTACTACGGCACCCCGGAGGCACCCGAGTGCCAGATGTGCTTCCACTTCCCGGTGATGCCGCGGCTGTACTACGCGCTGCGGGAGGAGAAGGCCCGGCCGATCATCGACGTGCTGGCCGACACCCCCCCGATCCCGGAGGGCGCCCAGTGGGGCACCTTCCTGCGCAACCACGACGAGCTGACCCTTGAGATGGTCTCCCCGGACGAGCGGGTCGCCATGTACGGCTGGTACGCCCCTGACCCGCGGATGCGGGCGAACATCGGCATCCGTCGCCGGCTCGCTCCCCTGCTGGACAACTCCCGGGCGGAGGTCGAGCTGATCCACGCCCTCCTGCTGTCGCTGCCCGGCTCGCCGTGCCTGTACTACGGCGACGAGATCGGCATGGGCGACAACATCTGGCTCACCGACCGTGACGCCGTGCGCACGCCGATGCAGTGGACCCCCGACCGCAACTCCGGCTTCTCCAGCGCCGACCCCGGCAAGCTCTACCTCCCGGTCATCTCCAGCCTCGTCTACCACTACAACAACGTGAACGTCGAGGCCCAGATGGCCTCGAGCGCCTCGCTGCTGCACTGGGTCCGCGGCATGCTGCAGGTTCGCGCGCAGCACTCGGTCTTCGGGCTCGGCACCTTCGAGGTGTGCCCGGCGGACAACGGCGCCATCCTGTCGTACGTGCGCGCACTCAGCCCCGACGAACCTGCGGAGACCCACGGGTTCGGCGCCGTGCTGTGCGTGAGCAACTTGTCCAACCGCCCGCAGGCCACCCACATCACGGTCCCGGAGCAGTGGAAGGGGGCCCAGCTGGTCGACCTCTTCGGCGGCGACGGCTTCCCGGCAATCTCCGACGACGGTGAGATCACCCTGACCCTCGGGTCCCGGGACTTCTTCTGGCTCGGCCTGCAGCCGAAGGGAGGAACCGGTGGCTGAGATCCACCAGGCGACGATCACCCCCAGCAAGCTGGACCTGCTCACCGACTGGATCGCAGGACAGAGGTGGTATGCCGGGAAGGGTCGCCAGCCGCGGCTGCGTCGCCTGTGGTCGTGGCGACTGGACGACCCCGAGGGCCGGGTGGGCATCGAGACCGTCCTCGTGGCGGACGACTCGGGCTCCGAACCGACCGTCTACCAGGTGCCCCTCACCTACCGAGACACCCCGCTCGAGGGGGCTGAGCACGCGCTGCTCGGAACGACCGAGCACAGCGTCCTGGGCCGCCGCTGGGTCTATGACGCCCCGCACGACCCCGTCTACGCCCGGCAGCTGCTCGCGCTGGTGCTCGGTGACACCGTCGCCCAGTCGGGCCAGGTCTCGCACACCCGCGAGCCGCTCGTGCTCAGCCATCCGCAGCAGGGCGCGCGCGAGGTGCGGGTGCGCGAGACCCACGTCCTGTCCGGTGAACAGTCGAACACCTCGATCATCTACGAGACCAGCGACGCAGCAGGTGCGCACTCAACTCCGTTGATCTGCAAGGTTTTCCGCGTCCTTCACGACGGTGACAACCCGGACGTCGTCCTGCAGGAGGCCCTCGCGTCGGCGGGGTCCACCGCCGTGCCCACCCCGGTGGGGCACCTGTCCGCGAGCTGGCCGGACGCCCAGGGCGGCTCCGGCGTCGCGCACGGCGACATCGCCACGGCGCAGGAGTTCATCCCCGACGTCGAGGACGCATGGCGCGTCGCCCTGCGGGTCGCCGCGGCGGGGGGCGACTTCAGCGAGCCGGCCCGCTCCCTCGGCCGCGCCACGGCGCGGGTCCACCGCACCCTGCGCGAGGCGCTGCCCACCGTGGAGCCGTCGGAGGCCGACCGCCGGTCACTGGTCTCCAGCATGCGCAGCCGGGCGCAGGCCGCCCTGCGCGAGGCGTCCCAGCTGGCCGAGCACCGGACGCAGATCGATGAGGTGATCGACGGGGCGTCGGGCGCGGCCTGGCCGGAGCTGCAGCGCATCCACGGCGACTTCCACCTCGGCCAGGTGCTCGACGTCCCGGGCCGCGGCTGGGTGATGGTCGACTTCGAGGGCGAGCCGCTGCGCCCGCTGGCCGAGCGCACGCGGCCGGACCTCGCACTGCGGGACGTGGCCGGCATGCTGCGCTCCTTCGACTACGCCGCGGGTTCCGCAGAGCGGGGCGACGGCACCTCCCGCGCCCCGTGGGCGCGGGCGGCGCGGCACGCCTTCCTGCTCGGGTATGCCGAGATCGCCGACCGCGATCCACGCGAGGACGAGGCGCTGTTGGAGGCGCTCGAGCTCGACAAGGCGCTCTACGAGGTGGTCTACGAGGCCCGCAACCGCCCCGAGTGGTTGCCGCTCCCGCTGGCCGGGGTCGAACGCATCCTCGCCGAACGGCGCATGTCGTCGTCGGTGGAACCGACGGCGCCCGCGGAGGCACCAGCCACTGGCACAGCCGGGCGCCCGACCGCGCCCGCGGCGGCGCAGCCGACCGGCCCCACGGTCCATCCGGTGAGCCGCGAGGAGCTCGACCTCCTCGTGCGCGGCCTGCACGGCAATCCACACGCCGTGCTCGGCGCCCACGAGCACGAGGGTGTCGTCACGGTGCGCGCCCTGCGACCGTGGGCACAGCGGGTCCTGGTGGAGCTCGGCGACGGGCAAAGCGTCGACCTGCAGCACGAGTACGGCGGCATCTGGGCCGGCACGCTGCCGACGTCGACCGTGCCGGACTACCGACTGGTCGTGTCCTACGAGGACGGCATCGAGCACCGCCAGGACGACCCCTACCGGTTCCTGCCCACGCTCGGCGAGATCGACCTGCACCTGATCGGCGAGGGCCGGCACGAGCAGCTGTGGTCCGTGCTCGGCTCCCACGTGCGCCGGTACGACGGGCCGCTGGGGCCGGTGTCCGGCACGTCGTTCGCGGTGTGGGCCCCGCACGCCAAGGCGATCCGCGTGATCGGCGACTTCAACCACTGGGACGGGGCCACCCACCCGATGCGCGCGCTCGGGTCGACAGGCGTCTGGGAGCTGTTCGTCCCGGACGTGGGTGAGGGCACGCGTTACAAGTACGAGATCACCGGCGCCGACGGGGTCCGCCGGCCCAAGTCGGACCCCCTCGCCCGCGCGACCGAAGCGCCACCGGCCACCGCATCGGTCGTCACGCGCTCGGCATACGAGTGGGACGACGGTGACTGGATGCGGCACCGTCGCGAGAGCGACCCCCACACCGGGCCGATGAGCATCTACGAGGTGCACCTGGGTTCCTGGCGACAGGGGCACAGCTACCGCGACCTCGCTGAGGACCTGGTCAACTACGTCAAGGACCTCGGGTTCACGCACGTGGAGTTCCTGCCGGTCATGGAGCACCCCTACGGCCCGTCGTGGGGCTACCAGGTGACCGGCTACTACGCGCCGACGGCGCGGTTCGGCTCCCCCGACGATTTTCGGCACCTCGTGGACACGTTGCACCGCAACGGGATCGGTGTGATCCTCGACTGGGTGCCGGCGCACTTCCCGAAGGACGCGTTCGGGCTGGCGCGGTTCGACGGGCAGCCGCTCTACGAGCACCCGGACCCGCGACGGGGCGACCAACCCGACTGGGGCACCCACATCTTCGACTTCGGCCGACCGCAGGTGCGCAACTTCCTCGTGGCCAACGCGCTGTACTGGATGGAGGAGTTCCACGCCGACGGGATCCGGGTCGACGCGGTGGCCTCGATGCTCTACCTCGACTACTCGCGGGAGCCCGGGCAGTGGCTGCCGAACAAGTACGGCGGCCGGGAGCACCTCGAGGCCGTCGAGCTGCTGCAGGAGACCAACGCCACTGCTTACCGCCGGGAGCCGGGGGTCGTCACCGTCGCCGAGGAGTCGACCTCCTGGCCGGGCGTGACGCGTCCAACGCACTTGGGCGGCTTGGGCTTCGGGCTGAAGTGGAACATGGGGTGGATGCACGACTCCCTGAACTACCTGTCCAAGGAGACGATCTACCGCCAGTACCACCACCACCAGCTGACCTTCTCGATGATGTACGCCTACAGCGAGAACTTCGTGCTGCCGATCAGCCACGACGAGGTCGTCCACGGCAAGGGATCCCTGCTGCGCAAGATGCCCGGCGACCGGTGGCAGCAACTCGCGAACGTGCGGGCGTTCCTCGCCTACATGTGGTCCCACCCCGGCAAGCAGCTCCTCTTCATGGGGTGCGAGTTCGGCCAGGAGGCCGAGTGGGCCGACTCGCGCAGCCTCGACTGGTGGCTGCTGGACCAGCCGGCACACTGGGGCCTGCACTCCCTGGTCCGCGACCTCAACACCGTCTACCGGTCCCGACCGCAGCTGTGGGAGCTGGACAGCGACCCGGCCGGGTTCCAGTGGATCGACGCCAACGACTCCGGCGGAAACACGTTCTCCTACCTGCGATTCGGGTCAGAGCACGGCTCCCGGCGGCGCCCGGCGCTGGCCAGCGTCGTCAACTTCAGCGCGATCCCACACGGCGACTTCCGCCTGGGCCTGCCCTATCCCGGCCGCTGGAACGAGGTGGTCAACACCGACGCCGGCGACTACGGCGGCTCGGGCGTGGGGAACCTCGGCGGCGTCGAGGCCGAGGCGGTCCCCTGGCACGGACAGCCCTACTCCGCCGTGCTCACCCTTCCCCCGCTGGGCGCCCTGTGGCTCGAGCCCGCCCACGAATCCGAGCCCACCGACGAGCTCGAAACCCGCTGAGGAGGCGCAGTGAACGACCCCCGGGCCGGGACTCCGGCACAGCCCGAGGACCTGGTCGACGTCGCCCACCTGGTGACGGCCTACTACACCTTGACCCCGGACCCGAAGCAGCCTGACCAACAGGTCGCGTTCGGCACCTCCGGGCACCGGGGAAGCAGCCTACGGGCCGCCTTCAACGAGCAACACATCCTCGCCACGACACAGGCGATCTGCGACTACCGGAAGCAGGCCGGCACCGACGGTCCGCTATTCGTCGGACGCGACACCCACGGGCTGTCCGAGCCCGCGTGGGCGACGGCCCTCGAGGTGCTCGTCGCCAACGACGTCACCGTCCTCGTCGACAACCGGGGCGGCTACACGCCCACCCCGGCGGTGTCGCACGCCATCCTGCGCGCCAACCGGGGCAAGCGACCCGGCGCCGGGGGGCTCGCGGACGGCATCGTCGTCACGCCCTCACACAACCCGCCCACCGACGGCGGGTTCAAGTACAACCCACCGGACGGCGGTCCCGCCGGCAGCGACATCACCTCGGTGATCCAGGACCGCGCCAACGAGCTGCTGGCCCAAGGGCTCACGGACGTGCGGCGCGTCCCGTTCGCGCGGGCACATCGGCGCGTGTCGGCATACGACTTCCTGGGCACCTATGTCGACGACCTGCCCGACGTCGTTGACCTGGAGCGGATCCGGGAGGCGGGTGTGCGCATCGGCGCCGACCCGCTGGGGGGTGCGAGCGTCGCCTACTGGGGCGAGATCGCCGACCGGCACGGGCTCGACCTCACCGTCGTCAACCCCCTGGTCGACCCCACGTGGCGGTTCATGACGCTGGACTGGGACGGCAAGATCCGGATGGACTGTTCCTCCCCCTTCGCGATGGCCTCGCTGATCGAGCAGAAGGACCGCTACGACCTCGCCACCGGCAACGACGCCGACAGCGACCGGCACGGGATCGTCACGCCCGACGCGGGTCTGCTGAACCCGAACCACTACCTGGCCGTGGCGATCGGCTACCTCTACGGCGGCGCCCGGGAGGGGTGGCCGGCCGATGCAGCGGTGGGCAAGACGCTCGTGTCGTCCTCGATGATCGACCGGGTCGCCGAGTCGGTGGGCCGCAAGCTGGTGGAGGTGCCGGTCGGGTTCAAGTGGTTCGTGCCCGGGCTGCTCGACGGCTCGATCGCCTTCGGGGGTGAGGAGTCCGCCGGGGCCTCGTTCCTGCGCCGGGACGGGTCGGTGTGGACCACCGACAAGGACGGCATCATCCTGGACCTGCTCGCCTCCGAGATCCTCGCCGCGACCGGGCGCACGCCGAGCCAGCACTACGCCGACCTCACCGATCGGTTCGGCGCGCCCGCCTACGCGCGGGTGGACGCGCCCGCCGACCGCGAGCAGAAGGCGCGGCTCAAGGCGCTCACCCCTGACGCCGTCACGGCGGACACCCTGGCGGGCGAGCCGATCACGGCCAAGCTCACCGAGGCGCCCGGCAACGGCGCGGCGATCGGCGGGCTGAAGGTGACCACCGAGCACGCCTGGTTCGCCGCGCGGCCCTCGGGCACCGAGGACGTCTACAAGATCTATGCCGAGTCGTTCCGGGGCGCCAGGCACCTCGAGCAGGTGCAGGCCGAGGCGCGCGAGGTCGTGAACGCCGCCCTGCAGGGCTGACGCCCTCCGCCGATCTCGGGACTTTCCGCGCGATCTCGGGGCTTTCCGCGCGATCTCGGGACTTTGCGCACCGCAAAGTCCCGAGATCCGCGGGATTCTCCCGAGATCCGCGTCAGGAGGTGAGGGCGAGGCGGGCGGTCTCGTCCTTGACCCAGAGCTCCACCAGGCCGCCGAAGTGCGCCCGGAAGCGCTCCTGCTCGTGCGCCGGGTAGGTCGTGTGGACCGTGTCGGTCAGCAGCTTGTCGAACTGCGGAGACTGCACCCACTCCAGGACCATCTCGTCGAGCCCGGCCATGGTGGTCGCGCAGAACTCCTCGTAGCGGTCCTTGTCGAAGTGCTGGTCCGCGAGCCGCTGGTAGGCCGCCATCCGCCCGGCCTCGTCGAGCTCCGGGTCGTCGGCCACCGCGAACCACGGGTCAGGGTCGACCTGGGTCCGCGCCCGGCGATGGGTCACGAGACAGAACGCCGACCAGCGCAGCAGCGCCTTCATCGCCCAGGGGAAGTAGTAGTGCAGCGAGGTGACCGCCACGTCGGGGCAGGCGTTGGCGTAGTCGATCGGGTAGACGACCCCGTCCTTCACCAGCATCTCGCAGGAGTTGAACTCCCACCGGAAGAAGGCGTTCACGGTCTGGGCGATCGTCACGGCCTGGGCACCGACCTGCGGTGACAGGAAGTCGTACGACACGGCATACCGGTTGTGCATGGGCTCGTCCGGCCGGAAGTCCATGACCATCGTCTCCGGCCCGATGGTCAGCGCCCGGGCGAACACCTCGTAGCCGGCGACCGCCTTCTGGAGGTGCATGAGCATCTCGCCGGAGTCGTCATAAGAGCGGTGCAGGTCCTCGCGGTTGCGGATCAACGAGACCCCGCGCCACGCGCCGCCGTCGAACGGCTTCATGAACAGCGGGTAGCCCAGCTCGTCCGCGATCGCGTCGAGGTCGAAGGAGCGGTTGTACTTGGCCGAGGTGTAGGCCCACCGTGCGTTGTCGACCGGGTTCTTGTAGGGCACGAGCACCGTGTCGGGCACGTGCATCCCCAGCCGCAGGAGCGCGCAGTATGCCGAGTGCTTCTCCATGGACTGGAAGGTGAACGGGCTGTTGAGCAGGTAGACGTCGTCCATGAGTGCGACCTTCTTGAGCCACTCCCGCGGGTGGTAGTACCAGTGCGCCAGGCGGTCGATGACCAGATCGGTGCGCGGCCGCACCCGCAGGTTGAACGGCTCGATGGTGAGCCGCTCGGTGGCGAACCGGTGCTCGCTGCCGTCGGGGCCGGTGAGGATGCCCATCCGGCGGGTGAGCTGCTCGAAGGCGGTGGGCCAGTCCTCCTCCGCGCCGAGCAGCAGGCCGATCAGGTGGGTGTGCGACGGTGCCATCCGGCTCTCCTCAGGGTGTCAGCAGAATCTTGGCAGGTGGTGGGCCAGCTGGCGCTGCCACCAGGGCCAGTCGTGCGCGACGTCCTCGCCCCACAGGTCCAGCTGGTGGGTGATCTGCTTGTCGGCGAGCAGCTCGGCGAAGCGGATCGACGACGGCAGCGCCCCCGTCGGGTGGGTCTCCCAGGCCCCCCGCCCGCACACGAGCAGGACGGACAGCCGGCTGCGCAGCCAGTCGAGGTGGTCCCCGTGCAGGCCCGCGACGTAGTCGGTCGGGTTGGCGAAGTAGGTCGCGTCGCCACGCTCCCCCCAGGCGTGCCAGGTGCCCACGTCGTAGTTGCCCGACAGCCCGAGCGCGAGCGGCGCGACGTCGGCGCGCTGGAAGGCGTAGTGCACCGCGTGGTAGGCGCCCATCGAGACACCCAGCGTGATCAGCTCGTGCGGACCGCGGGTCTCCTCGTGGATGAACGGTATGACGACCCGGTCCAGCCACTGCTCGTAGGTCGCGTGCCGTCGGGCGCGCTCCTCGATGGAGACGCTGCGGTCCGACCAGCTCCACGCGTCGAGGGAGTCGACGCAGAAGAAGCTCACCCGGCCGCCGTCCACCAGGCCGCGGACGGCCTCGACCATCCCGTTGGACTCGAAGTCCTCGGCGCGACCGGCCTCGCTGGGGAAGACGAGCACGGGCCGGCCGTAGTGCCCGTGCCGGATCACGCCCAGCCGTTCACCGGTGCCGGGGACCGGAAGGTCCACCCGTCGTGGGTCCATGCGGTCATACTTCCGCAGACCGGCGAGGATGCAAGCAGGTGCGGGCGACGCGCCGCCCGGGACCTCGTCAGTACAGCGCGCTCATCAGCGCGGTGCGTGCCTTCTTCACCCGCTCGTCGCCGGGTCCGACGATCGAGAACAGCTCGAGCAGGTGCTCCCGGGCGGCGTTCCGCTCGTCGCCGGTGGTCGCCTTGACCAGGTCGATCAGGCGCACGAAGGCATCCTCGATGTGGCCGCCGAGGACGTCGAGGTCCGCGACGAGGGTCTGCGCCGTGACGTCGGTGGGGTTGTCGGCCGCGTCACGGCGGGCGGCGCTGAGGTCGATCCCGGCGGTGCGGCGCAGCAGGTTGACCTGTGCCAGCCCCAGCTTGGCGTCCTCGTCGCCGGGGTTCTCCTTGAGCGCGCGCTCGTAGGCAGCGGTCGCGCCGTCGAGGTCACCCCGCTCGATCGCGTCGAAGGCCTCCTGGTGCAGCGGCGGCAGCGGTGGCTCCTCCTCGCCCTCGACGGGCTCGGGCTCGCCCACGTCGACCCGGCCGGTGATGCCGTTGGCGACGGCGGCCTCGAGCAGCTTGTCGAGCACGGCGCGAACCTGGTCGGCCGGCTGGACACCGCCGAACAGCGGCACCGGCTGCCCCTGCAGGACGCCGATGGTGACCGGCACGGACTGCACCTGGAAGGCCTGGAAGATCCCGGGGTTGGCGTCCACGTCCACGGACACGAGCTGGAAGCGACCGGCATACGAGCGGGCGAGGTCGGCGAGGGTGTCGACGAAGTCGCGCGACTCGGGGAGTCGTCCGGACCACAGCACGATGACCATCGGGACCGTCATCGACTTGTTGACCAGGTTGTTGAAGTTGGCGTCGGTGCCCTCGACGACGACCCCGGAGGTCCCGGTCCCGGCGCTACCCGCGCCGGCACCTGCTCCCGCGGCCCCGGACGATCGCGCGAGCGAGGACAGGTCGACGGCTCCACGGGCTGCTGCGGCGCTGAAGGGCTGGTCAGTCATGGGCTCATTCTCTCCGATGCGCAAGGTCCGTCACGTCGGTCCCCCTCCGGTGGCCGCCGGCCGGGCGTGGCGGGGGGTGCGGTCAGTGGCCGTGGGCGCCGACCAGGTGCTCCGACGCGGCGATCACCGACGCCTTGCCCGTGCCCTTCGGGACCTGGAAGACGAGGAACTCCAGCGTGGTCATCTCCGCGCGGGTGTTGATCTTCTGCTGCTTCGGCACGAAGGCCGTGAACTGGCGCGGCGCGTTCAGGATCCGGTTCTTGGCGACGTCGAAGGTATCGGTGCGCTCCAGCACGGCGAACACGAGCGCCGACCCGTCCTGCTGCCGGATCACCCGGGTGTCGCCGGGCAGGGCGCGGTGCTGCTGGCGGAAGGTGGCGTAGGCCTCGGTGGCCGACGCCTGTTGCTGGGCCGACTGGTGCACCCGCGAAGCGAAGTCGTCGTCGGTGTAGGGCGGGTTGTGCACGGTCTTCGCCGGGTAGGCCAGGCCATCGGCATAGCTGCGGACCAGGTCGGCCGGTGCGATCGCCAGGCCCGACTTCTGCGCGGGGTCGGGGGTGGGTGATCCCTTCGCGAGCGCGGCGAACGGCTCGACCTTGGTGCCCGGCAGCATCGTCGCCGACTCGGCGACCTTCCAGTTCGTGCCGGCGCGGTCCGACTCCAGCAGCTGCAGCTGCGGCAGCTGACCCTTGCCGGCAGTGGTCTGCACGACGAGCAGGCTCGGCGGCTTGCCCTGGCTGACGGCCAACGGGGTCGGCTGCTGGTTCGACAGGGCCGGGTTGGCGGGCACCAGCTGGGGGCTGACGTCGGCGAGCTTGGCATCGGCGGTGGCCGCGCGCAGGGCGGGCCCGATGTAGGCGCCGGTGCGGCTCTGCTGGGCGGTTCCCCCCGTGGCGCGGCTGGCGTCGCCGACCCGGCCGATCACGCGCGTGGCCAAGCCCTGCACCTGCTGCGGCGCCACGGCCGGGGTGGGCCCGCTCGCGGAGCTGCCGGCCCCGGACGGGCTGCCCGAGCTGCAGGCGGTGAGCGCGATCAGGCCGGAGGCACAGACCGCCCCCAGGACGTGGCGCAGAGTCATGGTCGCCACGATAGGCACACCCCCGGGCGCGCCGACAAATCGCGTCCCGGGCGGTCAGGGCGACGGCCCAGCCTCCAGGTAGGCCACGACCGCCTGCACCCGACGGTTCGTGCTGCCGTCGTCATACAGGTTGAGCTTGGTGAACACCGAGCGCATGTGCGCTTCCACCGTGCGCTCGGACAGGTGGAGCATGCCCGCCACCGCGGTGTTGCTGTGGCCCTCGGCAGCCAGGGCCAGCACCTGGTGTTCCCGGGCGCTGAGCGCGGCGAGCGCACCCGGAACCGTGCGCCCACGCACGAGCGCTTGGACCACCACCGGGTCGAGCGCCACACCGCCCGCCGCGACGCGGGTGGGCGCCTCGTCGAACTCGTCGAGGTGCAGCACGCGGTCCTTGAGCAGGTAACCGAACCCCGGTGTCCCGACGAGGTTCAGGCAGTCGCGGAGCTCGATGTGCTGGGACAGCAACAGCACGGTGACCTCCGGATGCTCCGCGCGGATCCGACGCGCGGCTCGCGCGCCGTCCGCACCGTCGCCGGGTGGCATCCGGATGTCGACCACCGCGAGGTCGGGCCGGTGCTCGACGACCGCGGCGATCAGGTCCACCGCGTGACCAGCGGTGGCGACGACCCGGTGGCCGCGCTCCACGAGGAGCCGGACGAGCCCCTCACGGAAGAGGACGGAGTCCTCGGCGACGACAATCCGCACCTCACAGCACCGCCGACACGGTCGTACCGGCGCCGGCGACGCTGTCCACGTGCAGCCTGCCGCCGACCGAGGCGACCCGGTCCCGCAGCGCCGTCAGCCCGCCCTCCGGAACACCGCCCACCCCGTCGTCGGCGACCTCCAGGGACAGGCGATCCCCCCGGGCGCCGAGGCGCACCCGGATCCGGCCGGCTCGCGCGTGCTTGAGTGCATTGGTCACCGCCTCGGACACCACGAGGTATGCCGTCAGCGTCCGGGCCTCGTCGGCAGCCGGCAGCGGGTCGACCCGCAGGTCGACCGGCACCGGGCTCGCTGCCAGCGCACCTTCCAGCGCCGGCACCAGTCCGTCGTCCAACCGGCTCGGCCGGACACCCTGGGCCAGCCGCCGCAGCTCCCCCAAGGTCGTCTCCAGCTCGGCGACCGCCACGTCGACTTCGGCCGCCGCCTGCGGGTCGAGCGCGAACTGGAGCGAACGGAGCCGCATCCCGGTGGCGATGATCCGCTGCTGGGCCCCGTCGTGCAGGTCACGCTCGAGCCGCTTGCGCTCGGTCGCCGCGGCGTCGGCGAGCCGGGCCCGGCTGGACTCGACCTCGCCGGGGCCTCCCGCAGGCCGAGCCGCAGGCGTCTGACTTCGAGGGGCACCCATGCCACCCGGCCGAGGTCGGCAACGCCGGCCCGACGGGCGAGCTGGGCACCCGGACGACGATCAGCCAGCCGATCGCGACCGCCACGAGGGCGACGGCGTGGGTGGCCGGCTCGCGGGCGTCGGCGTGCGCGGACGACAGCGACGGGGCCAGCCCGGCGCAGGGGACGACCGCGGCTGCTGCGGCCAGGGCGCGGCCCACGGCGAGTGCCATGCGGGAATGCTCGCATCGCCGCGCCGCGCCGGATCAGTGTTGGCACTGAGAGGGAGTCCGCAGCAGGTGTGCGCGCTCGCACCGACGCGCCCGTCCGGATCCGAGGCGAGAGTGGAGGACGTCCGCATCGATCCACGACCCGCGATCGATCCCACCGTCGACGCCTCGTCGACCCCTTCCAGGAGTGCGTGATGAATGTCATCTACACCGTCCTCGTGGCGCTGCCGCTCGGCGTCCTGCTGCCGTCGCGGTCGACCGCGATCCTGACCTACCTGCTGGTCGGGTCCTACCTGTTCAGCTTCCAGAGCACGAACCTCGTCCTGGACTGGCTCGGCCACAGCTCACCCTCCGCGTTCGGCCCCTTCCCCGACGACTTCCCCGCCGTCTCCTCGAACTCAGCGGTGTTCGGTTACGGCGTCGTCAACGCGACGATCACCCTCGCCGGCGTCGGACTGGTGCTCCTGGGGGCCCGGCTGCGGCGGCGCCGCGCAGCCAAGCGCGAGGTCGTCGCGGTCGGCTGAGCGTGGGCGTCCGCGAGCCCCGGGGCTGGGCGTCCCGGTCCCGGGCGCCGAACGGGAGTCTGGGGAAATCGTGCGAAGCTGCTGGGCGACGGCCGCGGACGGAGGAACATGGATTCGCCCCGGGGGCGGACCCGGGCCCCTACCGCGGGCAGGGAGCGACTGCCATGAGACCCGCATCTCCGCGCGCGCCCGACGGTCAGGGGACCGTCTCGTTCGCGCCCACACGTGCACGCATCGGTGGCGGGAGCCAGGGGCGTGGCTCTCGCGGTGGGCACCGACGTGCTGCGTTCGGCGTCGTTGCGATGTCCCTCGCCCTGGCCGGCTGCGGCACGAGCAGCGACGGGCCCCTCCGGGTGGCCGGGCAGATGCCCCCCGACCACTGGGTCCTGGAGGGATTCGGCCGGGTCGAGCCGGACGTACCGCTCAGCATGGGCAGCATCATCCTGTGCCTAGACCGGCCGGGGGACGTCACGATCACCGACGTGGCGCCGCTGCACCCGGTCGGCACGATCACGGTGCAGACGTTCGCGGTGCGACCGAGCCCGTTCATGCGGACCCCGCCCGGGTTGGCCCTGGGAGATGACATCGGTCCCCTGGGCAAGTTCGGGTTCCACGGCAACCACGTCGTGCCGATCGTGTGCGACAGCCGCAAGGGCGCCGGCT
>NZ_DASSTI010000108.1:0-5929 GCF_035708005.1 Segeticoccus sp.
ACCCTCATCCGGCCTCTCGAAATACACCGTGTGCGTGCGATCCATCGGCCACGCCTTCTCCGACAACTCCCCCGCCAACTCCACCATCCGCGCCACCGCACCCGGCCGGATGAACCCCGCCAGATTGCACACCCCCGTGGCATCGAGCTCGGCCTTGCACTCCGCGACGAACGCGCGGCCGCGCTCGCTGTCGAGCTCGTGGATCGGGTAGCGGTCCAGGTCCACCACGTCGGCGTAGGCCGGCAACTGCGTGGTCTCGTCAACGGTCTGGGTCATGCTCGGGCCTCCTCGGTCCTACGGGCTGTCTTCGGTATGCCGGTCACGCCGGCTTCGTCGGTACGTCACCATCGTGGAACCGGACGGGGTATTAGGGCAATCGCTCCTGTTGACCGCCTCCATTAGTGGCTCTAATCTGCCGGCATGAGCGACCGACCCGGCCCCGTCGAACTGCGCTACCTCGTGGCGCTGGCCGCGATCGGACGGGAGCGGTCCTTCAGCAAGGCGGCCGAGTCGCTGGGCTACACGCAGTCGGCGATCAGCCAGCAGATCGGCCGGCTCGAACGGCTCGTCGGGCACGTCCTGGTCGAGCGGCCCGGGGGGCCGAAGTCGGTCACCCTCACCCCCGCTGGGCAGCTGCTGCTCACCCACGCCGACGCGATCGTCGCCCGGCTGGCCAGCGCACAGGCCGACCTGCGGGCCCTGTCGGACGGCGAGTCGGGGATCCTGCGGGTCGGGTCCTACCAGAGCGTCGGCGTGCGGATCCTGCCCCGGCTGCTGCGCGAGTTCGCCGAGGCGTGGCCCAAGGTCCGGGTCGAGCTGGTCGAGGCCGCCGACGACCTGGAGCTGCTCGACCTCGTCGAGCGGGGCGAGCTCGACCTCACCTTCGTCGTCTACCCGCTCACGCCGGGCCCGTTCGAGCACGTCGAGCTGCTGGAGGACCCCTACGTCGTGGTCGTCCGCGACGACAGCGACCTGGGCCGGGACGGTGACCCGGTGCACCCGAGCCAGCTGGACGGCATACCGCTCATCACCTATGCGCGGATGCGCGACGTGCACGCGATCGAGCACCGGCTGGGCCACCCCGAGCTGGCCGAGCAGGTCCGGTTCCGCTCCCACGACAACGGAACCATGCTGGGCCTGGTCGCCGAGGGTGTGGGCGCGGCGGTGATCTCGTGGCTGTCCGTGGACCCGTTCCGTACCGGCATCCGTGCCGTGCCGCTGGCCGGCGTGCAGCCTCGGGTCGTCGGGTTGGCGTGGCACCGCGACCGCTACCGCATCCCGGCGGCGCACGCGTTCGTCCGAAAGGCCCGAGAGGTGGCCGCCCTCGCCCTGCCCGACCCGGCCGAGGCGCTGGGCACGGGCACCTGACGGCGGCACGCCGCCGCCACCGGGCCGTTCGTCGCCCGGGCTCCGCGGCTAGCCTGAACCTCCCGACTCCCCCGGAATTCGGAGTGCCATGCCGCGGACCGCCGACTCCCTGCCCGACTGGCTGAGTGGCCTCGATGAGGCCGAGCTGGTCGAGCTGCTCGAGGAACGCCCGGACGTCGTCCACCACCCGGCGCCGCGTGACGTCCTCGAGCTCGCCGAGCGCCTGGACCACCCGATGTCGCTGTCGGCGGCGGTGACCCGCCTCCCCCGGCCCGCGGTCGAGCTGTTGCAGGTGCTGCTGGCACTGGGCGGGTCAGCGACGCTCGACCGGGCCGCGCAGCTCCTGCGCCCGGTCGGTTGGGCCGGTGAGCCGACGTCGGACGACGAGGCGTCGGCATACCTTGAGAGCCGCGAGGGGGTGCAGGCGACGTTGCCGCTGCTGACCGCCGCCGGCCTCGCCTGGCCGGGCCGCGAGGACCGGATCCGCACCCCGCCGTCGCTGCGGCTGGCGTTGCGGCCCGCCCTCGGGCTCGGGGCGCCGCTGGAGGTGCTGCTCCAAGCGGTCTCGGTCAGCCGCCTGCAGCAGGCACAGACCCTGCTGGGGCTGCCTCGCGGCGGCACGAAGGACGTCGTCGTCGACTCGGTGGCCAACCACCTCAGTGACCCCGGCACCGTGCGCGCGCTGGTGGCCTCGGCGCCGCCGACGGTGGCCGAGCACCTGCGCGCCCTCGCCCAACCGGAGGATGACGACGAACTCCCGCTGGCTGGCGGTGTCGGCGGCTACCGCCAGCGCCTGGAGGCCATCCGCTGGGCCGGTGAGCGCGGACTCGTGGTCGGCGACGGCTGGAACGCTCACTCGGCCTCGATGCCCTCGCAGGTGGCGCTCGCGCTGTTGGACGACCCGACGGTGCCCTTCCACGTCCAGGCTCCGCAGCCGGTGACCACGGAGGTGGACGAGCAACGCCTGCGCTCCGAGTCCTCCGTCGCGGCAACCGAGTTCCTCAGCCACGCGATCGGAGTGCTCGACACGACGGCACGCAGGCCGGTCGCGTTGCTGAAGTCCGGCGGGGTCGGCGCCCGCGAGCTCAGCCGGGTGGCGAAGGTCGTCGGCTCCGACCCCACGACGACCCGGCTGGCGCTCGAGCTCGCGGGTCGGCTCGGCCTGCTCGAGGCAGCGGGGCGGGGCGTCGGGGTGTCCGCGGCCTTCCGGGAGTGGCGCGCCGCAGAACCGGCGGCCCGGCTGTCGTCGCTCGTGCTGGCGTGGCTGCGAACACCGTTCACCCCCACCGTCACTCACGACGCCGAGGGCAAGGCCGTTGCCGCGCTGGGGAACCCACCGGACCCGGCGGCGGTCGACGCGCGATGGTCCATGCTCGGCGAGCTGGCCAACCTCCCGGGCCGGCAGGCGACCACCGTGGCGTCGGTGGCCGCCCTGGTGGCCTGGGCGCGGCCCTTCGCCACCGACAGCCAGCAGTCTGGTGCCCCGCACCTACGGCTGGTATGGCGGGAGGCCGAGCTGCTCGGGCTGCTCGCGCTGGGTGCCCTCTCACCGCTGGGTCGGGCGCTGCTGGACGACGACGCGGGGGCCGTGCGGCAGGAGGCTGCCGGCCTCCTGCCCGCCTCCACCGACGCCGCCACGTTCGGCACCGACCTGACCGCCATGGTGTTCGGGTCGCCGTCCGCCCACGTCACGGAGCTGCTCGACCTCGCCGCGGACCGCGAGAGCAGCAGCGGCGGCGCGATGACGTGGCGGTTCTCGCCGGCGAGCGTGCGTCGGGCGCTCGACGAGGGCACCGGCGCCGATGCCCTCCTCGAGCGCCTCGGGCGGCTGTCCACCGGCGAGCTGCCGCAGCCGCTCGGCTACCTCATCACCGACGTGGCGCGGCGCCACGGGCGGTTGCGGGTGAGCGACGCGGTGTCCCTCATCCGCTGCCCGGACGAGGCGCTGCTGGCCGAGGTCGCCGTCGACCGCAAGCTGCGGCGGCTGCATCCCCGCCTGCTCGCCCCGACCGTGCTGGCCTGTGCTGTCCCCGCAGACGAGGCGCTGACGGCGCTCCGGGCCGCGGGCTACTTCCCGATGCCGGAGTCTCCTGCGCCCGAAGAGGATCCGTCGGGCGCACACACCACCGCCGAGCCCGGCCGGCACAGCGCCCCCGACCCTGCAGATGGGGACGGCTCCTTCGACGTGCTCGAGCTCCTCGCCCGCACCGTCGGTGGCCGGGCACCGGCCGAGGCCCCTGTGCCGTTGACCGCCGGCGCCCTGGCCCGTCAGGTGCTGCGCGGTTCGTCCGGCGGGGAGACGGAGACCGAGCGGGAGCTGCAGTCTCTCTCGAAGCGGTTGAGCGGCGCGGAGGTCCGTCAGCTGGCCTTCGCCCTCGACCACGGGCGGCCGATCCGGATCGTCTACCGCAGCGGCACCGGTGGGGTCAGCGACCGGATCATCAGCCGGATGCAGCTGCTCGGGGGCCGGATCTGGGCGTGGTGCCACCTGCGTTCCGGGCAGCGTGAGTTCCACGTCGACCGCATCCTGTCGGTGACCGCTGTCGACGCTGCGGAGGACCTGTGGTGAAGGCGATCGTCGTCGGAGGCGGAATCGGCGGACTGGCCACGGCCGTCGCGCTGCTGCGTGCCGGCCACGAGGTGGAGGTGCTCGAGCAGGCACCGGCGTTCACCGAGGTCGGGGCGGGACTGACCTTGTGGCCCAACGCCGTTCGGGCACTCGAAGCCCTGGGCCTCGGCGACGCGGTGCGGGCCAGGTCGCTGGTCGCCACCGACGGCGGCATCCGGGACAGCTCCGGGCGCTGGCTCGCGCGCCAGGACATCAGCACCATCCGGAAGCGCTTCGGCCCGCTGCTGATGATCCACCGCGCCGACCTGCTCGACGCCCTCCGCGAGGCCGTCCCCGGACCGGCCTTGCGGGCCGGCACGATCGTGACGGAGGTGACCGCCGACGGGATCGTGACCCACGCGTCCGGCCAGAGGCAGGCTGACGTGGTCATCGCCGCGGACGGCGTCAACAGCACCGCTCGCCGGGTCCTGTGGCCGGCCGCCAAGCCTCCCCGGTATGCCGGGTACGTCGCCTACCGCATGCTCACGACTCCCCTGCCGCTGCCTGCCGAGGGAGGTGAGGGGCGGGTCCGCCACGAGCAGCGCCGCGTCGGCGAGACCTGGGGGCGTGGCGAACGATTCGGCTACGTCCCGCTGCCACATGGCCGCTACTACTGCTTCGCCGCGATCACCGCACCGCCCGGCTCGGTGAGCGAGGGACTCGCCGGCCTGCGCCGACGCTTCGCCCACTGGCACCCACCGATTCCTCGGCTGCTCGAGGCGATCCCCGACGACGAGGCACTCCTGTTCCACGACCTGATGGAGCTGCCGCCCCTCGACAGCTACGTCTGCGGGCGCGTCGCGTTGCTCGGCGACGCGGCGCACGCGATGACACCGAACCTCGGACAGGGGGCGGGGCTCGCCCTGGAGGACGCCGCGACGCTGGGGCACCTGGTCGGTGGGGTGCGCGACGCCGAGGCGGTCTCGGCGGCGCTGGCCGACTACGACCGCCACCGACGTCACCGGACGCAGCGCGTCGCGGCCCGTTCCCGAAGCGTGGGGACGGTCGGGCAGCTGTCCGCCGGCCCGGCGGTGGTGGTGCGCAACCTGGTCACGCGGATGGTGCCCGATGCGCTCTTCAACGCCTCGCTCGCCCCGTTGCTCGACTGGCAGCCGCCGTCGGCGCCGTGACGAGTGTGCGTGACGAGTGGGTCGTGACGGGTACGGCCGGAACGCGCCGCGCGCTTCGCGTTCCGGCCGCCGATCACCGGGCAGGGGATCCCGGTGACGATGGTGGACGGTCGGTGTAGGCCCCCCGTCAGTTCGAGGTGCGTCCGTAGAACAGCTCGGAGGTCAGGTCGTTCAGCTTCATGTCCGGACGCTCACCGTAGGTCAGCACCGAGTTGATCCGCGGGGTGCTCCCCTCGATCGGGGTCACCCAGTGCAACGCGTGCTCACCCCGGAAGAACGCCAACGACCCCGGCGAGGACGGCAACACCTTCAACCCCGACTCATCCCCCTCCAGCACCCGCTGCACCCCGGCATAGTTCTCATCGGTCTCACTGCGCAACCCCGGCGCATACAGAAACTCCCCACCGGACTCAGCCGGCTGGTACATCACCGTCATCGAAAACTCGCTGCGGTCAAAATGCCACCCCAGCTCCTCCCCCGGATAGAACGTCGTCACCTGGAACGCATCCAACGGATCCGCGCTGCGGTACAACCTCTCCTTGCCCAACACCGCCGCAATGAAGGCCGTCAAGTCATCGGACTCATACAACCGCCGCACCGGCGCATCCACCGGAATGTAGTCATAGGCAATCCCATGCTTGGCCGACCGCACCTGCCGCCGCCGCGGATGCCCCTCCGGCACACCCTCATCCGGCCTCTCGAAATACACCGTGTGCGTGCGATCCATCGGCCACGCCTTCTCCGACAACTCCCCCGCCAACTCCACCATCCGCGCCACCGCACCCGGCCGGATGAACCCCGCCAGATTGCACACCCCCGTG
Organism: Segeticoccus sp.; assembly: GCF_035708005.1. Classification (NCBI taxonomy): domain Bacteria; kingdom Bacillati; phylum Actinomycetota; class Actinomycetes; order Micrococcales; family Intrasporangiaceae; genus Segeticoccus; species Segeticoccus sp. The sequence goes on from NZ_DASSTI010000108.1 coordinate 5,928, forward strand.
GC
>NZ_DASSTI010000109.1:0-9076 GCF_035708005.1 Segeticoccus sp.
CGTCGTCAACATGGGTCCGCAGCACCCGTCGACGCACGGCGTGCTGCGCCTGATCCTCGAGCTGGACGGCGAGACGGTCACCGAGGCGCGGGCGGGCATCGGCTACCTGCACACCGGCATCGAGAAGAACATGGAGTTCCGCACCTGGACCCAGGGCGTGACCTTCTGCACCCGCATGGACTACCTCACGCCGCTCTTCCAGGAAGCGGCGTTCTGCCTCGGGGTCGAAAAGCTGCTCGGCATCACCGACCAGGTCCCCGAGCGCGCCAGCATGATCCGGGTGCTCGTGATGGAGCTCAACCGGATCGGCTCGCACCTCGTGGCCCTGGCCACCGGTGGCATGGAGATGGGCGCCACGACGGTCATGACGATCGGTTTCCGTGAGCGCGAGCGGATCCTGTCCGTGCTGGAGATGATCACCGGGCTGCGGATGAACCACGCCTACATCCGTCCCGGCGGTGTCGTGCAGGACCTGCCACCCGGTGCCATCGACAAGGTGCGCGACATCATCCCCGAGCTGCGCAAGGGGCTCCGTGAGCTCGAGGACCTGATCGTCGAGAACCCGCTGTTCAAGGGCCGCATGGTCGACGTCGGGCACCTCGGCCTGACCGGCTGCATGGCGCTCGGGATCACCGGCCCGGTCCTGCGCTCGACCGGGCTTCCCCACGACCTGCGCAAGCTCGCGCCCTACTGCGGCTACGAGACGTACGACTTCGACGTCATCACCCGTGACTCGTGCGACGCCTACGGGCGGCTGTGCATCCGGATCGACGAGATGTACGAGTCGCTGAAGATCGCCGAGCAGGCGGCCGACCGGCTGCAGAACACCCCGGGCCCGGTCATGGTCGAGGACAAGAAGATCGGCTGGCCCGCCCAGCTCGCGATCGGCGGCGACGGCATGGGCAACAGTCTCGACCACATCCGGGAGATCATGGGCGAGTCGATGGAGTCGCTCATCCACCACTTCAAGCTGGTGACCGAGGGCTTCCGCGTGCCGCCGGGTCAGGCCTACGTCGCGGTGGAGTCTCCCAAGGGCGAGCTCGGCTGCCACGTCGTCGCCGACGGCGGGACCCGCCCCTACCGGGCGCACTTCCGTGACCCGTCGTTCAACAACCTGCAGGCCGTGGCCGCGATGTGTGAGGGCGGCATGGTCGCCGACGTCATCGTGGCCGTCGCCTCGATCGACCCGGTGATGGGAGGCGTGGACCGGTGAGCGAGCGGACAGAGAACACAGGCCCCTACGACCGGACCGAGATGCCGGACCCGCGTGCCTACCCCAGCTTCTGGGAGAACGCCGACGGGGCGGACCTGTTCGCGCCGGACGTGCTGGCCGGGCTCGAGGCGGACGCGGCGGAGGTGCTCACCCGCTACCCGCAGAAGCGTTCGGCACTGCTGCCGCTGCTGCACCTGGTGCAGAGCATCGACGGCTACGTGTCGGGCCGGGGCATCGAGTGGTGCGCCCGCAAGCTCGACCTCACGACCGCCGAGGTGAGCGGGGTCGCGACCTTCTACACGCAGTACAAGCGCCACCCCAACGGTGAGTACACGATCGGGGTCTGCACCAACACGCTGTGCGCGATCATGGGCGGCGACCAGATCTTCGACGAGCTGTCGGCCCACCTCGGGGTCGGCCACGACGAGACCACCGCCGACGGCAAGATCACCCTCGAACGCGTCGAGTGCAACGCCGCCTGCGACTACGCCCCCGTCGTCATGGCCAACTGGGAGTTCTTCGACAACCAGACCCCGGAGTCGGCCAAGAAGCTCACCGACGACCTGCGCTCCGGCGCGGAGGTCCGCCCGAGCCGCGGTGCGGACCGGGTCTGCGGCTTCAAGCACATCTCACGCGTGCTCGCCGGCTTCCCCGACGGCCGCGCCGACGAGGGGGTGGGTGCCGGTCCGGCCTCCGTCGAGGGACTTCAGGTGGCCCACCAGCACGGCTGGCGCGCGCCGGGCGAGGACGACTCGGCCTCGGCGACCCGGCAGGACACCGCCGCGGGTGCCGGCACCGCGCCGCAGCCCGGCCAGCACATGTCCGTGGACACGCCGGCGAACCCGCCCGACACCAAGCCCGGTGACGGCGACTCGGCGAACGGGAAGGGACAGGCATGAGCACCCAGCTGACCCCCATCCTCACCAAGTTCTGGGACGACCCGCAGTCGTGGACGCTCGCGACCTACGAGCGCAACGGCGGCTACCAGGGCCTGCGCAAGGCGCTGGGCCTCGGCCCGGACGTGCTCGTGCAGATGGCCAAGGACTCCGGCCTGCGCGGTCGTGGCGGTGCGGGCTTCCCGACCGGCATGAAGTGGGGTTTCCTGCCACCACCTGACGGCGGCCCCCGCTACCTCGTGGTCAACGCCGACGAGTCCGAGCCGGGCACCTGCAAGGACATCCCGCTGATGATGGCGGCCCCGCAGTTCCTGATCGAGGGCATGATCATCACCTCCTTCGCGATCGGCTGCACCCACGCCTTCGTCTACGTCCGCGGTGAGGTCGTCCATGTCTACCGGCGCCTGCTGCGCGCGGTGGAGGAGGCGTATGCCGCCGGCTACCTGGGCACGAACATCCTCGGCTCGGGCTTCGACCTGGACATCACGGTGCACGCCGGTGCCGGCGCCTACATCTGCGGTGAGGAGACGGCGCTGCTGGACTCCCTCGAGGGCCGCCGCGGCCAGCCCCGGCTGAAGCCGCCGTTCCCCGCGGTCGCTGGTCTGTACGCACGACCGACCGTGGTCAACAACGTCGAGTCGATCGCGTCCATCCCGCCGATCCTGTCGCACGGCGCCGACTGGTTCGCCGACATGGGCACCGAGAAGTCCAAGGGCTTCGGCATCTTCAGCCTCTCCGGGCACGTCACCCGGCCCGGGCAGTACGAGGCGCCGCTGGGCATCACCCTGCGGGAGCTCCTCGACCTGGCCGGCGGGATCCGCAAGGGTCACCAGCTGAAGTTCTGGACGCCGGGCGGGTCCTCGACCCCGATCCTCACCGACGAGCACCTCGACGTGCCGCTCGACTTCGAGTCGGTGGCCGCCGCCGGGTCGATGCTCGGCACGCGCGCCCTGCAGATCTTCGACGAGACCACGTCGGTGGTGCGGGCCGTCTCCCGGTGGACCGACTTCTACGCCCACGAGTCCTGCGGCAAGTGCACGCCCTGCCGGGAGGGCACCTACTGGCTGAAGCAGATCCTGGAGCGCCTCGAGCACGGCAAGGGCAGCCAGGACGACATCGACAAGCTGGTCGACATCTGCGACAACATCCTGGGTCGCGCGTTCTGCGCGCTCGGTGACGGCGCCACCAGCCCGATCACCTCGGCGATCCAGTACTTCCGGGAGGAGTTCGAGGCCGGCATGCACACGCCCGCCGATGTCCTCTTCCCGCCGTCCGACTCCACGCTGTTCGCGAAGGAGACCGTGTCAGCATGACCGTCCCCACCTCGCCGGCCGGCGGCGGCAACGCCGTCACCAAGGGCGGAGACGCCCAGCCTCCGGCCGAGCCGAAGCCCGAGCTGATCTCGCTCACCGTCGACGGCATCGAGGTGAGCGTGCCCAAGGGCGCCCTCGTCATCCGTGCCGCCGAGCAGGTGGGCGTGCAGATCCCGCGGTTCTGCGACCACCCGCTGCTCGACCCGGTGGGTGCCTGCCGGCAGTGCCTGGTCGAGGTGTCCGCGCCGCGCGGCGGGACGCTCACGCCGTTCCCCAAGCCGCAGGCTTCCTGCACCCTCGAGGCCACCGAGGGCATGGTTGTCAAGACCCAGCACACCTCGCCGGTGGCCGACAAGGCGCAGCACGGGCAGATGGAGTTCCTGCTCATCAACCACCCGCTGGACTGCCCGGTCTGCGACAAGGGCGGCGAGTGCCCGCTGCAGAACCAGGCGATGTCCAACGGTCGTCCGGTGAGTCGCTTCGAGGACGTGAAGCGGACCTACCCCAAGCCGATCAACATCTCCAGCCAGGTGCTGCTCGACCGCGAGCGCTGCATCCTGTGCGCGCGCTGTACCCGCTTCTCCGACCAGATCGCCGGCGACCCGTTCATCGCGCTCATCGAGCGCGGCGCGCTGCAGCAGGTCGGCATCTACGAGGAGAAGCCGTTCGAGTCCTACTTCTCCGGCAACACCGTCCAGATCTGCCCGGTCGGTGCGCTGACCGGCTCCGCCTACCGCTTCCGGTCCCGGCCGTTCGACCTCGTGTCCACGCCGAGCGTCTGCGAGCACTGCGCCAGCGGCTGCGCGATCCGCACCGACCACCGTCGTGGCGTCGTGATGCGGCGGATGGCCCTCGAGGACCGCGAGGTCAACGAGGAGTGGAACTGCGACAAGGGCCGGTGGGCCTTCACCTACGCCCAGAACGACCGGATCACCGACCCGCTCGTGCGTGACGCGGACGGTGCCTGGCGGGTCGCCTCGTGGAACGAGGCGCTCGACGTGGCCGCCCACGGCCTCGCCGAGGCCCGGGACGGGCTGGGCGTCGGCGTGCTGGTCGGTGGCCGGGTGGGCAACGAGGACGCCTACGCCTACAGCAAGCTCGCGCGGACCGCCCTCGGCACCAACGACATCGACTTCCGGGCTCGGCCGCACTCGCCGGAGGAGGCCGACTTCCTCGCCGCCCACGTCGCCGCCACGAGCCGCGAGGTCACCTACGCCGACCTCGAGAAGGCCCAGACGGTCCTCCTCGTCGCCTTCGAGCCGGAGGAGGAGTCGCCGATCGTCTTCCTGCGGCTGCGCAAGGCGAACCGCAAGCACAAGACGGCGATCTGGTCGGTTGCGCCGTTCGCCACCCGCTCCCTGGAGAAGATGGCCGGCAGCCTGATCAGCGCCGCCCCCGGCACGGAGGCCGAGGTGCTGCAGGCCCTCGCCGACGGCAAGCAGGAGGTCGCCGCGGCAGCCGAGGCGCTGCGTGACGCCGACCAGGCAGCCGTGATCCTGGTCGGCGAGCGACTCGCCGGCGTGCCCGGAGGGCTCAGCGCCGCGGCCCGGCTGGCGAAGGCCACGGGCGCGAAGCTGGCCTGGGTCCCCCGACGAGCCGGTGAGCGCGGTGCCCTCGAGGCCGGCGCGCTGCCGAACCTGCTGCCCGGCGGGCGTCCGGTTGCCGACGCCGCTGCGCGGGCCGAGCTGGCCGCCATCTGGGGCGTGGGCGAGCTGCCCGCCGCTCCGGGACGCGACACCTCCGCGATGGTGGCCGCGGCCGCCGAGGGGGAGCTGTCGGGACTGCTCGTCGGCGGCGTGGACCCCGACGACCTGCCCGACCCGGCACGGGCCCGTGAGGCCCTGCGACGGGCCTTCGTCGTCTCCCTCGACCTGCGCGTCTCGCCGGTGATGGAGTATGCCGACGTCGTCCTTCCGGTCGCGGCGCACCAGGAGAAGTCCGGTGCCTTCGTCGACTGGGAGGGCCGGGTCCGTCCGTTCGACCGCGCGATCAACAGCAACACGATGAGCGACTACCGGGTGCTCGACCTGCTCGCCGCAGAGCTCGGCGAGTTCCTCGGCACCCGCACGGTCGAGCAGACCCGCCAGGAGATGGCGCAGGTCGGCCCGTGGCGCGGGGAGCGGGCAGCCATGGCGCCCGTGGCCGGCATACCGGCCCTGCCGAGCCCCGCGGAAGGTGAGGCCGTGCTCGCGACCTGGCCGCACCTGCTCGACTCCGGGCTGATGCAGGCTGGGGAGCCGTTCCTCGCCGGCACCGCGCCCCGCCCGCTGGCCCGCCTCTCGGCGACCACGGCCAAGGAACTGGGGATCGCCGAGGGCGAGGTCGTCGTGGTGTCCACGGACACCGGTAGCATCGCCCTGCCCGTGGCGGTGACGACGATGCCGGACCACGTCGTCTGGCTGCCGACCAACTCCCCGGGGTCCGCGGCGCGCGCCATGCTCGGCGCGGGCGCCGGTGACCTCGTCCAGCTCAGCAAGGGTGGTGCTGCATGAGCCTGCTCGGAACGCTCGGCGCTGTGTCAGCGTCGGTCCCGGCGGCGGAGATCCCTCGCGCCGACTTCAGCGACACCCCGATCTGGCTGTCGCTGGTCAAGGCGGTCCTGCTGTTCGCGCTGCTGATGGTGCAGACGCTCATCGTCATCTGGTTCGAGCGGCGGGTCATCGGCCGGATGCAGCAGCGCCCCGGCCCCAACCGGACGGGTCCCTTCGGCCTGCTGCAGACGCTGGCCGACGGCGTGAAGCTGGCCCTCAAGGAGGACCTGACCCCGAAGAACGCCGACAAGGTGATGTTCGTGCTGGCGCCGATCATCGCCGGTGCGATGGCGTTCGTCTCCTTCGCGATCATCCCCCTCGGGCCCGAGGTGTCGATGTTCGGCCACCGGACCCCGCTGCAGCTGGCGGACACCCCCATCGCCGTGATCCTGGTGCTGGCCGTCGCCGGCGTCGGGGTCTACGGCACGGTGCTGGCGGGCTGGTCGTCCGGCTCGACCTATCCGCTGCTCGGCGGACTGCGTTCCACCGCCCAGGTGATCTCCTACGAGATCGCGATGGGTCTGGCACTGGTCGCGGTCTTCCTCTACGCCGGCTCCATGTCGACGTCGCAGATCGTCGCCGCGCAGCAGCACCTGTGGTACATCGTGCCGGCCTTCTTCTCCTTCGCCGTCTACGTCGTCACCATGATCGGTGAGACCAACCGCCTGCCCTTCGACCTGGCCGAGGGTGAGGGCGAGCTCACCGGCGGGTTCCACACCGAGTACTCCTCACTGAAGTTCGCCATGTTCTTCCTCGGCGAGTACGTCAACATGTTCACCGTCTCGGCGCTGGCCACCACGCTGTTCCTCGGTGGCTGGCAGGCGCCCCCCGGGTTGGCGCACATCAACAACGGCATGCTCAACCAGGGCTGGTGGGGCCTGCTGTGGTTCCTCATCAAGCTGTGGCTGTTCATGTTCTTCTTCGTGTGGCTGCGCGGCTCGCTGCCTCGCGTCCGTTACGACCAGTTCATGCGGTTCGGGTGGAAGGTGATGATCCCGGCCACGTTGGTCTGGGTCGTGGCCGTCGCCTTCATCCGGGCCTCGCAGCTGAACTTCCTCGGCTCGGGCACGCTCCGGATCCTCGGGATCGGGGTGCCGACCGCCACCATCGTGCTGATCGGCGTCATCGCCGTGATCGCCATGGGCGTCGCCTGGATCGTCGACGGCAAGCGCGCCGAGGCGCACGCCCACTCCGCCCGCCCGCCGGAGGAGGAGATCGACCCCTTCGCCGGTGGCTACCCGGTGCCGCCGATGCCTGGCCAGCGGCTGCGTGAGCCGAGCGCCGACCGGACCCCGCTGACCGTCGGACAGGCGGCGTCCGGCACCACCGACCACACCCAAGACCACAGGGAGGTCCCTCGTGGCTGACGAGCAGAAGCGTGGCTTCTTCGCCGACCTGTTCGCACCCGTCGCCGGGTTCGGCGTCACCTTCTCGACGATGTTCCGCAAGGTCGCCACCGAGGAGTACCCGGAGGTGAAGTGGCCGACCCAGCCGCGCTACCACGGGCGGCACCAGCTCAACCGGCACCCGGACGGGCTGGAGAAGTGCGTCGGCTGTGAGCTGTGCGCCTGGGCCTGCCCCGCGGACGCGATCTTCGTCGAGGGCGCGGACAACGACGACTCCGAGGGCGGTACCGGGCGGTACTCACCGGGCGAACGCTACGGCCGCGTCTACCAGATCAACTACCTGCGCTGCATCTTCTGCGGCTACTGCATCGAGGCCTGCCCCACCCGCGCGCTGACGATGACGAACGAGTACGAGCTGGCGGACAACAACCGCGGCGACCTGATCTTCGAGAAGGACCAGCTGCTCGCCCCGCTGCGTGCCGGCATGCTCCAGCCGCCGCACCCGATGGTGCGGGGGATGACCGAGCGGGACTACTACCGGGGCAAGGTCGCCAAGGCCACCCCGGAGCAGGAGGAGTGGGCCCGCGAGCACCCGCACGCGACGGACGCGGTCGACCCGACCACGGGAACCCAGCCGACGTCGACGTCGGAGGGAATGCACGCGGCCGACCACTACGGCGCGGAGAGCATCATGGGAGGTGAGGACCGGTGACCGGCGCAGGTGAAGCGGCACTGTTCTGGATCCTCGCGCCGCTGAGCGTCCTCGGCGCGCTGGGACTGCTGTTCGCGAAGAAGGCGGTGCACGCCGCGATCTCGGTGGCGGCCGTCATGATCATCCTCGGCATCTTCTACATCGCGGAGAAGGCCGACTTCCTCGGCATCATCCAGATCTTCGTCTACACCGGCGCGGTCATGATGCTGTTCCTCTTCGTGCTCATGCTCGTCGGTGTCGACGCGGCCGACTCGCTCGTCGAGACGCTCAAGGGGCAGAAGGTCGCGGCCTCGCTGCTCGCGCTCGGCCTGGCGGTGCTGCTCTTCTCGGCGATCGGCCGGGCCCAGTTCGCCCCGATGCGGGGCCTGTCGGACGTCAACACCGACCCGGGCAACGTCTCCGGCGTCGCCAACCTCATCTTCGGCCAGTACGTCTGGACCTTCGAGATCACGTCGGCGCTGCTCATCACCGCGGCGCTCGGCGCCATGGTGATGGCGCACCGCGAGCGGCTCGGGCCACGGCCGAGCCAGCGGCTGTGGGCCCAGCGCCGGATCCGCGAGAACGTCAACGTCGCCGGCCTGCCGGCGCCCGGTGTCTACGCCCGCCACAACGCGGTCGACACCCCGGCCCTGCTTCCCGACGGCACCCCCAGCGAGCTGTCCGTGTCCCGCGTGCTCAGCGCGCGCGAGCAGGTCACCGTGCCGACCCAGCACGTCGAGGCGGAGCAGGAGATCGAGCACGAGATCGAGGAGGGCAAGAGCCGGTGAGCCTGGTCAACTACGTCTACCTCGCGACCATCCTGTTCGCGATCGGTGGGGCCGCGGTGCTCATGCGGCGCAACGCCATCGTCGTGTTCATGGGTGTCGAGCTCATGCTCAACGCGGCCAACCTCGTCTTCGTCACCTTCGCCCGGATGCACGGCAGCCTCGACGGACAGGTCATCGCCCTGTTCGTCATGGTGGTCGCCGCGGCGGAGGTCGTGGTCGGCCTGGCCATCATCGTGGCCATCTTCCGTGCCCGCCGGTCGGCCTCGGTCGACGACGCCAACCTGCTGAAGCTGTAGAA